>JBKJQM010000112.1:0-7578 GCA_046594005.1 Mycobacteriales bacterium | reverse complement strand
CGCGCTGGGCCTGCAGGGTCGTGCTCTCGGCCGCCTCGGCCGCCTTGGCGATCTCGCGCTCGCGCTCGGTGAGCTGCGCGGCGAGCTCGCTGCTGGCCCGCGCCGCCTCGGCCTTGGCCTCCGCGACCAGCCGGGTGGCCTCGGCCCGCGCCTGGGCGGCGAGCTCGTCGGCCTCGGTGCGCGCGCCCGAGCGGAGCTCGGCGGCCTCGGCCTCGGCCAGCGCCAGCATCTCGGCCAGCCGCCCGGTCAGGACCGAGGCGGTGGGCGGCGCCCCGGCGGCGCGCTCCTCGGCGTCGGCGAGGCGCTGCTGGAGCGCGGTGACCTCGGTCTGCGCGGCGGCCAGGCGCTCGCCGTCCTCGGCGTGCCGGGCGTCGGCGTCGTTGAGGGCCACCTCGACGCGGTCCAGGTAGTCGTCGACCTGGCGCCGGTCGTAGCCGCGGAGCACGACGTCGAAGCCGGTGCCCTCGGGGGTGTCGAGGGTGACCAGGTCGTCAGCGGCGTCGCTCATGTGCCTGTCCTACCACCCGGGCGCCCGGCCGACCCGCATCGCCACACGTGACGCCGAGCGGGGCTCAGACGTCCTGGAAGCGGTTGATCGCGTCCAGGTGCTTGGCCCGGAACTCCGCCGCCTCGGGGGCGACGCCCAGGCCCTTCTCGGGGGCCAGGCACAGCACGCCGACCTTGCCCTGGTGCAGGTTCTTGTGGACGTCGTAGGCCGCCTGGCCGGTGTCCTCGAGGGAGTACGTCTTGGACAGCGTCGGGTGGATCTTGCCCTTGGCGATGAGCCGGTTGGCCTCCCACGACTCGCGGTAGTTCGCGAAGTGCGAGGAGACGATGCGCTTGAGGTTCATCCACAGGTAGCGGTTGTCGTACTGGTGCATGTAGCCGGTCGTCGAGGCGCACGTGGTGATGACCCCGCCCTTGCGGGTGACGTAGACCGACGCGCCGAAGGTCTCGCGGCCCGGGTGCTCGAAGACGATGTCGATGTCCTCGCCGCCGGTCAGGGAGCGGATCTTCTTGCCGAGCCGCTGCCACTCCTTCGGGTCCTGGTTGTGCTCGTCCTTCCAGAACTTGTAGTCCTCGGCGCTGCGGTCGATGACGTGCTCGGCACCCATGCGGTGGCAGATCTCTGCCTTCTCCGGGCTGCTGACGACGCAGATCGGGGTGCCGCCGCCGTTGAGGACGTACTGGGTAGCGTAGGAGCCGAGGCCGCCGGAGGCGCCCCAGATGAGGACGTTGTCGCCCTGCTTCATCTGGCCGGCGTTCTTGCTCACGAGCTGCCGGTAGGCGGTGGAGTTGACCAGGCCCGGGACCGCGGCCTCCTCCCAGGTGAGGTGGGCCGCCTTCGGCATGAGCTGGTTGGCCTTGACCAGCGCCACCTCCGCCAGGCCGCCGAAGTTGGTCTCGAAGCCCCAGATGCGCTGCTGCGGGTCCATCATCGAGTCGTCGTGGCCCTGCGGGTCCTCGAGCTCCACGGACAGGCAGTGCGCGACGACCTTGTCGCCCGCCTTCCACTTGGTGACGCCCGGACCGACGGCGAGCACGACGCCGGACAGGTCGGACCCCACGACGTGGTAAGGCAGGTCGTGCCGCTTGGTCAGCTCGGAGAGCCGCCCGTACCGCTCGAGGAAGCCGAACGTCGAGACCGGCTCGAAGATCGACGTCCAGACGGTGTTGAAGTTCACCGAGGACGCCATGACGGCGACGATAGCCTCGCCCGGACCGAGCTCGGGGACGGCTACCTCGTCGACGTGCAGGCTCTTGCGCGGGTCCTTGTCGCGCGTCTCGACGCCCTCGAACATCGTCTGCTCGTCCTTGCGGACGACGACGGCCCGATAGCTCTCGGGGACCGGGATGCCCTGGACGGCAGCGCTGTCGCCGCTCTGGATGGCCTCGAGGATCTGCTTCACGCCGGGAGCTCCCTGGGGGTGTCGGTAGTTGCCCGGAGGTTACCGAGCAGTACCGCTTCGCCCGACGGGAGGGTCAGCCCCCGTGCCCCATCCCGTCGGGACCGGGCTCGACGAGCTCGACCAGGACCCCGCCCGCGCTCTTGGGGTGGATGAAGTTGACCCGGCTGCCGGCGGTGCCGTTCTTGGGCTCGTCGTACAGCAACCGCATGCCCTGGCCGCGCAGGTGCTCGCTGACCTCGTCGATCGAGTCGACGCGGTAGGCCATCTGCTGGATGCCCGGGCCGTTCTTCTCCAGGAACCGCCCGATCGTGGTGTCCGGGTTCAGCGGCGACAGGAGCTGGAGGTACGAGCCGGAGTCCCCGACCTCGAGCATCGCCTCGCGGACGCCCTGCTCCTCGTTGACCTCGGTGTGCACGCAGCGCATGCCGAAGCTGGTCTCGTACATCTCGATGGCGGCGTCGAGGTCGGCGACCGCGATGCCGACGTGGTCGATGCGGGTGATCTTCACGGCGGAGGGCTCCTCAGGAAGGCGACAGGCGTCCCGTTATCGTGGCAGCAACACTCTCAAGCACCTCTGGAGGCTCCCGTGGCCACGTCCGTCATCGTCTCAGGCGCCCGTACGCCGATCGGCAAGCTGTCGGGGGCCTTCAAGGACCTCTCGGCCATGGACCTCGGCGGCGTCGCGATCAAGGCCGCCCTCGAGCGCTCCGGCATCACCGGCGACCAGGTCGACTACGTGATCATGGGCCACGTGCTGCAGGCCGGTCAGGGCCAGATGACCGCCCGCCAGGCCGCGGTCAAGGGTGGGATCGGCATGGACGTGCCGTCGCTGACCATCAACAAGGTCTGCCTGTCGGGCCTGGACGCGATCGCGCTCGCCGACCAGCTCATCCGCGCGGGTGAGGTCGAGATCGTCGTGGCCGGCGGCATGGAGTCGATGACCAACGCGCCGTACCTGCTGCCCAAGGCGCGGGCCGGCTACCGCTACGGCAACGCCGAGATCCTCGACGCGACCTTCCACGACGGGCTGTTCGACGCGTTCGACAAGGTCCCGATGGGCGAGGGCACCGAGCGCCACCAGGCGAACTTCGCGCCGCAGACCCGCGAGGAGCAGGACGAGTTCGCCGCGCGCAGCCACGAGCTGGCCGCTGCAGCGATCAAGGAGGGGCGCTTCGCGGAGGAGATCGCCCCGGTCCAGATCCCGCAGCGCAAGGGCGACCCCGTCGTCGTCAGCGAGGACGAGGGCGTACGTCCCGGCACGACTGCCGAGTCGCTGGCCAAGCTCAAGCCCGCCTTCACGAAGGACGGCACGATCAGCGCCGGCAACGCGTCCCAGATCAGCGACGGCGCTGCCGCCGTCGTGGTCATGAGCAAGGAGAAGGCCGAGTCGCTCGGGCTGACCTGGCTGGCGGAGATCGGCGCACACGGCATCGTCGCCGGCCCGGACAACTCCCTGCAGGAGCAGCCCGCGAACGCGATCCTCAAGGCGCTGGCCAAGGAGGGCAAGCAGGTCTCGGACGTCGACCTGTTCGAGCTCAACGAGGCCTTCGCGGCCGTCGGCATCGCGTCGACCCGCAAGCTCGGGGTGGACCCGGACAAGGTCAACGTCAACGGCGGCGCCATCGCCCTCGGGCACCCCATCGGCGCCTCCGGGGCGCGCGTGGTGCTGCACCTGGCCTTCGAGCTGCGCCGTCGGGGCGGTGGCCTCGGCGCGGCGGCGCTGTGCGGTGGCGGCGGTCAGGGCGATGCCCTGCTGCTCCGCGTCCCCGCCTCGTCCTGAGCCGGTCCGCTTGACGACGGCCCGCAGTCGGCGGGTCCTCGACGTCCCGCTGCTGGTCGAGCAGGCCAGCGGCGGTGACCCGGCCCACCGGGCCCGCGCCGTCGCGCGGCTGATCAGCCTGGTGGAGGACGCGAGCCCCGCGCTGCGCGAGGTCATGGCGCTGCTGGCCCCGCTGGCCGGTCACGCCCGCGTCATCGGCCTCACCGGCTCCCCGGGCGTTGGCAAGAGCACCTCGACCAACGCGCTCGTGGCCGCCTACCGGCGACGCGGCATGAAGGTCGGCGTCCTGGCCGTCGACCCCAGCTCGCCCTTCTCCGGGGGAGCCCTGCTCGGCGACCGCGTCCGCATGCAGGACCACGCCACCGATGACGGCGTCTTCATCCGGTCGATGGCCAGCCGCGGGCACCTCGGCGGCCTGTCCTGGGCGACGCCGCAGGCGCTGCGCGTGCTCTCGGCGGCCGGCTGCGACGTCGTCCTGGTCGAGACCGTCGGTGTCGGTCAGGCCGAGGTCGAGGTCGCCACCCTGGCCGACACCACGCTGGTCCTGCTCGCCCCGGGCATGGGTGACGGCATCCAGGCCGCGAAGGCCGGGATCCTCGAGGTGGCCGACATCTTCGTGGTCAACAAGGCCGACCGCGACGGCGCCGACCAGGTCGTCCGCGACCTGCGCTACATGCAGTCCCTGGGCACCCAGTCGCCGTCCCAGGCCAAGGTCGAGGGCAAGTGGGTGGCCCCCATCGTGAAGACGGTGGCCGCCAAGGGCGAGGGCGCCGACGAGGTCGTCGACCGGATCGAGCAGCACGGCGAGTGGATGCGCGAGCACGGCGTTCTCGACGAGCGACGCAGGAAGCGCGCCGCCGACGAGGTCGAGGCGATCGCTCTGACGACGCTGCGCGAGCGGATGGGCGACCTGCGCGGCGGCGACGCGCTCGACCTGCTCGCCGGCCGGGTCGTCGCCGGGGAGCTCGACCCCTACACCGCCGCCGACTCCCTCGTCGACGCGCTGTCGTGACACCCGAGGCCCTCGGCCTCGCCGCGCACCCCGAGGGGGGGCACTACCGCGAGACCTGGCGCGCCGCGGGCACCGTCGTCACGCCGTACGGGGAGCGATCCCCGGCGACGACGATCCTGTTCCTGCTGCAGCCCGAGGAGAGCTCGCGCTGGCACCGGGTCCGGTCCGGCGAGCTGTGGATGTGGCAGGGCGGCGGTCGCCTGCTGCTGGACCTGGGCGGCACCGCGGACCGGCCGGCGCTCGCGTCCACCGTCGTCGTGGGGCCGGACCCCGCGGACCTGCAGCGGCTGGTGCAGCCTTACGAGTGGCAGGCGGCGCGCCCCGCCGGCGACGAGGCTGTGCTGGTGGCCTGCGTCGTGGCGCCGGGCTTCGACTTCGCCGACTTCGAGCTGGAGGACACCTGACATGGGGGACCTGCCGTGATCCGCGCCCTGCGCGTCGTCGCCCTGCTGGAGACGATCTCCTTCGTCGTGCTGCTGGTCGGCTCGACGCTGAAGCGCACGACCGGTCCCGACCTCGTACCGGTGCTGGGGCCGCTGCACGGCGCGCTGTTCGTCGCCCTGGTCGTGCTGGTGCTGGCGAACCGGTCGGCGCTGCGCTGGTCGGCGTGGTTCACCCTGCTGATGCTGACGATCGGCTCGCCGGGAGCCCACTTCGCCGTGCGCGCGACCCGCACGGGTTGACCTGAGGGCACCGCAGGTCGGCCGCTACTCCTGACCGCGGCGGTCCCGGGACGGGTGTCGGCCTACCCTCGCCGCATGCTGGACGGTGAGTACCTGGCGCTCGACCGCGACGAGGGGCAGGCCTTGGTGGAGGGCGTCGTCGGCCGGCCACGGGCGGAGGCCGTAGCCACGGTCACGGCCTGGCCGATGCGGGCCGTGGTCCTCGACCTCGACGCTTCCGGTGGTCGCGTCGCCGTCACCGCCGACTACCGGCCCGGCCGGGTGCGGCTGTTCGTCAGCGCGGACCGCGTGGTCCGGGCGACGTACGGCTGACGTCCGCAGGGTCCACCGGTCCGCGCAACTCGATCCGTCCACACCGGCGCGCAGAGGTGGCTCCCGGCGGCGTGCAAGACGAGATCCCCTGCTGTGCAGCAGATCTTGCCCTGCTCCGTACCCCGCGTCCGCGTGGCGCGAGGGCTGCGACGGGCCCGGCGACCTTGATCGAGCCATCGCCAGGGTCCGCGACACCCGTCGCCTTGCGCGCCCGCTGCACGGGGACGTAGGTTGCGGCTGTGACGCAGGTCAATGACCTGGGTCACAACCGCAACACGCGACTGCCGGCTTCGGTCCGGGGCGCGCGGGACCGCTGACCCTGTCCCCGACAGAGCTCCGCGATCCCGCCACCCCTCCGCCGCTCGCCAGCCGCAGCCACGCTCGGCGAGCCCCTGGAGAGGCACAGATGCGCGTACGCATGAAGGTCGACGGCGTCCAGTACGAGGACGAGGTCGAGCCCCGCAAGCTGCTCACCCACCACCTGCGCGAAGGGCTCGGCCGGGTCGGCACGCCCATCGGCTGCGACACGTCGAACTGCGGGTCCTGCACCGTGCTCATCGACGGCGACAGCGTGAAGTCGTGCTCGGTGCTCGCGGTGCAGGCCGACGGCGCGGAGATCACGACGATCCAGGGCCTCGCGGAGGGCCAGGAGGGAGCCGGTGCCGAGTGGCACCCGGTCCAGAAGGCCTTCCAGCAGCACCACGGACTGCAGTGCGGTTACTGCACCCCCGGGATGATCCTGGCCTCGGTCGACCTGCTGAAGCGCAACCCGAACCCGACGGAGGACGAGGTCCGCCACGGGCTCGAGGGCAACCTGTGCCGCTGCACCGGCTACCAGAACATCGTGCGAGCCGTGCTGTCCGCGGCGTCCGACCTGCGCGGAGAGGGCCCGCTGCCGGGCTCGTTCCAGGACGCCCCCGTCGCCGAGACCGCTGGAGCATCCGCATGACCGAGCAGCTGGACGCGGGCATGGCCGCCCAGGAGATCGCCGAGCACCCGGACGCGCTGTCCTCGCCGTACGCCGGTGGGGAGCTCGGCCGTGGCCGCCGCCGCAAGGAGGACGCCAAGCTCGTCACCGGCCAGACCAACTGGACCGACAACATCACTCTCCCGGGCCTGCTCCACATGGCGGTCCTGCGCAGCCCGATGGCGCACGCGACGATCCTGTCCGTCGACGTGTCCGCGGCGCTGGAGATGCCGGGCGTCATCGCCGCCTACAGCGGCGCCGACCTCGCCGACGTCATGGGTGCGTCGATGCCGTGCGCCTGGCCGGTGACCCCGGACATGGTCTCGCCGGTCCACACGCCCCTGGCCACCGACCAGGTCCGCTACGTCGGCGACGGCGTGGCCGTGGTGATCGCCCGTGACCGCTACGCGGCTGCGGACGCCCTCGAGGCGATCGCCGTGGAGTACGACCAGCTGCCTGCGGTCGTCGACATGGAGGCCGCGCTCGCCGACGGCGCTCCGCTGGTCCACGAGTCCGCCGGCACCAACCGCTGCTTCCTGTTCGACTTCCCGGGCGCGGGCGCGGACTACGCCGAGACCGTCGCAGCCGCCGGTGACGACGCCGTCGTGGTGAAGCGCCGCTTCATCCAGCAGCGCCTGCTGCCCACACCGATGGAGCCGCGCGCGGTCGTCGTCGCCCCCATCGCGGCGGCGGACGAGTTCACGCTCTACAGCGCGACGCAGATCCCGCACGTCCTGCGCGTGATGCTGGCACTCACCACCGGCATCCCGGAGCACAAGCTGCGCGTCGTCGCCCCGGACGTCGGCGGTGGCTTCGGCGCCAAGCTCAACGTCTACGCCGAGGAGGTGCTCGCCCTCGTCATCGCCCGCAAGTTGGGGCGTCCCATCAAGTGGACCGAGTCGCGCAGCGAGAAC
>JBKJQM010000345.1:0-3440 GCA_046594005.1 Mycobacteriales bacterium | reverse complement strand
CGTCTCGAGCCACGCCCTCGCTGAGGTGCAGCAGATCGCGGATCGCGTGGTGATCGTCGACAAGGGCCGGCTGGTCCGTGAAGGACGGCTCAACGAGCTGACCGCGGGGGGCCGTGTGGACGTCACGACCCCGGACACGGAACGGTTCGCCGGTGTGCTGATCTCGACTGGGGCCATCGTCCGCCGGAGGTCCGGTGACACCCTGGAGACGGAGGGACTCACCCTGCAGGAGGTGGGTCGGCTGGCCTTCGAGCACCGCGTGGAGCTGCACGGCCTGCAGGAGCGGCAGGACGGGCTGGAGCAGATCTTCTTCTCCCTCACGGGCGTGGAGGATCACCGGTGAGCGCCCTCGTCCGCGCCGAGTTCCGCAAGCTCGTGTCGTCCTGGCTCTGGCTGTGGATGCTGCTGCTGAGCCTGGCGATGGCCGGCGCGACGACCAGCGCGGCCATCGGCTTCGCCGAGCCGGGGCCCACGAGCGTGGACTCCGCCGTGGGTCAGCGAACGGTCTTCGCGCAAGCGTCAGCGGCACTTCTCGTGGCCGGGATCCTCGGCATCATGGCGGTCACGGGCGAGTTCACCCATCAGACCGCCACACCCACGTTCCTGGCTACGCCTCGCCGCGGCCGCGTCGTGACGGCCAAGCTCCTGACCTACGTGATGGCAGGGCTCCTCGACGCGGCGGCGTGCACGGCGGTGGTCCTCGCGGTCGCCCTCCCCTGGCTCGCCGCCAAGGACGTCGATGTCGTGCTGACTGGCATCGACCTGGCCCGCACGCTCGGTGGCGCCGCCTCGGAAGTGGCGCTCTACGCCGTGCTCGGCGTCGGGCTGGGATGCCTCGTGCGCAACCAGATCGCCGCGATCGTGGGGTTCGTCGTCTACGTCTTCGTGCTGGGGCCGATCCTCAGCAGCGTGCACGCGACCTCCGAGGTCTCGCAGTACCTGCCCTATCAGGCAGGCAACGCGCTGGGCCAGATCACAGCCTCGGTCGACGCGGCGACGCTCGGGCAGGCCGCGGGCGGGCTGGTCCTGCTTGCCTGGGCGCTCGTCTTCGCCGCGGTCGGCACACGTGTGGCCATCCACCGTGACATCACCTAGCGATGCGGCATCCGCACGGCTGTGCGATGCGCCATCACACCTGGCACGTGACGCCCGGGTCCCGACGTGGGTAGCCGGGAACCAAAGCACGGGGTCGTGGCGACAGTGAGGTCATGAACACCACTCCGATCGTGTCCGACGCGGCGCTGGTCGCTGCGGTCGCGGACGGGGACGCCGGCGCGTTGCGGGAGCTGTACGAGCGGCACGGCGCCTGGCTGCACGCCCGGCTGATACGCCGCTGCAACGACCCCGAGGTCGTCGTCGAGGTCGTTCAGGACACCTTCGTCGCGCTCTGGAAGGACGCGCGGCGGTTCCGCCACGACGGCGAGGTCGGTGCCTGGCTGTGGGGCATCGCGTTCCGGCGGATGGTCTCGCGACTGCGTTCCCGGCGGGACGTGGTGCTCATCCCCGACTGGGACGTGTCGCCGACGCTGCAGCCGGTGATGCCGTCCGCCGAGGACCAGGTGCTGCTCGGAGTCGAGTACGGCGACCTGGCGGCGGGGCTGCGACGCCTGTCGCCGGAGTTCCGCTCGGTGGTTCAGGCGGTCGTGCTGGACGGCCTGACCACCAAGGAGGCGGGACGACTTCTGGGCGTCCGCGAGAACACGGTGAAGACCCGGCTCCACCGCGCCAAGGGACAGCTCAGGGCGACGCTCACCGCACCCCAGGAAGGCTGGCGATGACGATCAGGACCGAAGAGTGGCACGCCGACCCGGAGCTGCTGTCGAGGTACATCGCCGGCGCCCTCGACGCCGTCACGGGCGCCTCGGTCGAGCAGCACGTCAGCCGGTGCGGGACCTGCCGTGCGACGGTGGGACGCCTGCTCGAGCCGCAGCTCCTGGAACGCACCTGGGCCGGCATCCGCGACGGCGTCGAGCGCCCGACCCCGCCCTTCCCGATGCGCGTCGCCCGACGGCTCGGTCTCCGGGAGCCGACGGCGATGCTGCTCGCCTCGGCAGCGTCGTTGCGCGGCGCCTGGCTGGTCGGCGCCTTCCTGTCGCTGTCCTTCGCCACGTTGGCCGCCTACGCGTCCGGCGGGACGGCGCTGGCGCCGTTCCTGCTTGCGGCACCCCTGGCCCCGGTGCTCGGCGTCGCCGCCGCCTACGGCCCTCGTCAGGACCCGCTCGAAGCGCTGGCGGCCACCGCGCCGTACGGGCGCACCAGGCTGATCCTGCTGCGCACGGTCGGCGTCCTGGTGTCGGTGCTGCCGGTCACCGTGCTGCTCGGGCTCGTCGTGCCCGGGCCGCCGTGGCTCGCCGCCGCATGGCTCGGCCCGGCCCTGGCGCTGGTGCCGGTGCTGCTCGCGCTGGCCGGCTTCGTGGGCCCGCGGACCGCGGCGACCATCGTGTCGTTCGCCTGGTCGAGCGTCGTGCTCGGCTCGGCGCGTGCCCTCGCGCCCACCTGGCCGGTCGAGGCGGCACAGCAGGGCGTCTACCTCGGGCTGGCCGTGGCTGCCTGTGCCGTCATCGCGATCCGGGCCGGCTCCGACCGCCAGCCGGGGGTGGCGTTGTGAGCACCGTCGAGCTGACCGGCGTCGGCAAGCGGTACGGCCGCACGCGCGCCCTCGCAGACGTCGACCTCGCCTTCGACCGCGGCGTCACCGGGTTGCTCGGCCCCAACGGTGCCGGCAAGACGACGCTGCTGCGCATCGTCGCGACGTCGATCGGTGCGGACTGCGGCGAGGTACGGCTCCTCGGGCTCGACCCGAGCCGCTCCCACGCCGACGTGACCGCCGTGCGCCGCGAGCTCGGCTACCTGCCGCAGGAGCTCGGCTACCCCTCCGACATGACCGCCTTCGGCTTCGTCGAGTACGTCGCCGTCCTCAAGGAGTGGAACGACCGCGAGGCCCGGTCCCAGGAAGTACGCCGGGTGCTCGACGCGGTCGGGCTCGCCGACCGGGCCGCTGTGCGGATCCGCCGACTGTCCGGCGGGCAACGCCGCCGGGTCGGCCTGGCACAGGTGCTGCTCGGGGACCCGCGGTTGGTCGTGCTCGACGAGCCCACGGTCGGACTCGACCCGGCGCAGCGCGCTGACCTGCGGCGCACCTTGTCAGCACTGGGCCACCGCTCGACGGTGCTGCTGTCCACCCACCAGACCGAGGACGTCGCGGCGCTCTGCGAGCGCGTGGTCGTGCTCGCCGGCGGGACCGTCCGGTTCGACGGTGCCGTCGCCGACCTGGTCGCCACCGCGGTCGGCCAGGTCTGGCTCGCCGACGAGCCCGGCGACGACGCACTGGTCAGCTGGCGGACCGGCACCGGCCGTCACCACGTCGTCGGCGGCAGGCCGCCGGTCGGCGCGGACCCTGCCGAGCCGACCCTCGAGGACGCCTACCTGCTGATGCTCGG
>JBKJQM010000265.1:0-7897 GCA_046594005.1 Mycobacteriales bacterium | reverse complement strand
CCGATCTTCTCGTAGGGGTCCTCGAGCTCGATCTCCTTGGCGATGGAGACGCCGTCGTTGGTGATCGTGGGGGCGCCCCACTTCTTCTCCAGGACGACGTTGCGGCCCTTCGGGCCGAGGGTGACCTTGACTGCGTCGGCGAGCTGGTTCATGCCGCGCTCGAGGCCGCGACGGGCTTCCTCGTCAAAGGCGATGATCTTGGACATGCGTGGGGTCCTCCCGGTCGGGACGTGCTGATCCTTCGGTGCCCGCGACGGACGACCGGACTGCCGGTCTCACCTGCCGGATCTGGCACTCGGCACGTCTGAGTGCTACGTCCTTGTTAGCACTCTCCCCCTGTGAGTGCAAGACGCGGGCACCGGGCCCGAGCGGGCTCAGCTGCGGGGCGGACCGGCGTCCGCGCCCGCGCCCGTCGTCCGGGACACGCCGTACTCGGCGCAGGGGCGACGTGTCACCGCGGCGGTGCGAGAACCGTGTTCTGGTTCAGCGCAGTCGGCGGGCGGTGCTCGCGTCGAGCCACAGCAGGAAGGCGCCCTGCAGCACGACCGCCAGGCCGTCGCCGCGCCACCGGCCGGCCCGCACCAGCCACCCGCCGGCGGCGACGTAGCCCACGTCGAGGCCGGCGTTGAGCAGCAGCACCTTCCGCAGGTGCCCGGGATCGGTCGGGCCGGCAGCGCGGCGCTTTCGGGCCCCGACCAGTGCGATCGCTCCGTCGAGGCCGCCCCACGCGACCGTCTGCCGGCCGAAGCCCCGGGTGCGCGGGGACGACGACAGCGCAGCGCCGGCGACGACGGACGCGGCGGCCCAGCGGCCGAGCGTGCGCGTGAGCTGCTCCTCGACGGCCGCGCTCACGCGAGGCGGGCGAGCAGCAGCGCCTCTGCGAGGCAGGCCCGCTCCCACATGCCGAGGTCCAGCGACTCGTCGATGCCGTGCCAGCGCGACGCCGGGTCGCCGACCCCGGTCACCAGCACCGTGGCGCCGGGGTAGGTGCGGGCGAACTCCGCGATGAACGGGATGGAGCCGCCGATCCCCGCCTCGACCGGAGCGTTCCCGTACGCCTCCTCGAAGGCCGTCCGGGCCAGGTCGTACACGTCGCCGACGGCCTCGAGCGCGAACGCGCCGCCGATCGACCCGGTCGTGACCTCGACCTGGCTGCCCCAGACCGCGTGCTCGACCAGGTGGTCGGTGAGCGCCTTGAGGGCGTCGTGCTCGTCCTGGCCGGGGGCGAGTCGAAGGCTCACCTTCGCGCGGGCGCGCGGCAGCAGGACGTTGGAGGCGTCTGCCGTGGCCGGGGCGTCCATGCCGAGGACGGCGACGGCGGGCTTGTGCCACAGCCGCTCCGGGACGGTGCCGCTGCCGATGAGCTCCACCCCGTCGAGCAGGCCGGCGTCGCTGCGGAACACCTCGACCTCCGGCGAGGGCGCGTCGGACGTCGCCTGGTGCAGCCCCGCCACTGCCACGTCGCCTGCCTCGTCGTGCAGCGTCGCGAGCAGCCGGCACAGCGCGGTGAGCGCATCGGGCACGGCGCCGCCGAACATGCCGGAGTGCACGGGCCGCTCGAGGACCCGGACCTCGACGAGCACGTCCACCAGGCCGCGCAGGCTGGTGGTGAACGCGGGGACGTCGACCGAGGCGTTGGCCGAGTCGGCGATGACGATGACGTTGGCGCGCAGTCGGTCGTGGCGCTCGGCCAGCAGCGCGGGCAGGGTCGGCGAGCCGATCTCCTCCTCGCCCTCGACGAACAGCACGACGCCGACGGGCGGCGTGCCCCCGAAGGCCCGGAGCACGGCCAGGTGCATGAGCACGCCGGCCTTGTCGTCCGCGGCGCCGCGGCCGTACAGCCGGCCGTCGCGCTCGGTCGGCTCGAAGGGCGGGCTCGTCCACTCGCTCGCCGGGCCGGTCGGCTGCACGTCGGCGTGGGCGTACAGCAGCACCGTCGGCGCCCCCTCCGGCGCAGGCCAGGTCGCGATGACCGCCGGACGGCCGCCGTCGGCAGTCACGACCTGCACGTCAGCGGCGCCCGCAGCCGTCGCCAGCTCGGCGACGGTGGCGCAGGCCCGTGCGACGTCGTCGGCGTGAGCCGGGTCGGCCGAGATCGTCGGGACCCGCACCAGGGCTTCGAGATCGGCCCTCGCAGCGGGCATCTCACGGCGCACAGCGGCTCGCAGGTCAGCGCTCATCGACCGACCCTAGGCCGCGAGCACCAGCCGGTCACCGGGCGAGACGTCCGGGAGCGTCTCGGGGGCGGTCTCGACGACGGTGTCGTACGGGCCGGTCGCGCCGTAGGTCGGGCAGTCCCCCGGCGCCAGGCCCTTCTCGCAGGGCGGCATCAGCACGGACGTGACCACGGCGCCGTCGCGCACGAAGACCGCGCGGAGCGGGATCGGCACGTCGTACATGTAGTAGCGCTCGGTCACCGGGCGGTCGTAGCGGAACACCATGCCGGTGCCCGGCGGCACCGAGGTGCGGCGCATGAGGCCGACCGCGCGCTCGGCCTCGGTGTCGGCGACCTCGAGCACCAGGTCGACGCCGTCGAGGGTGGCGCGCACCCGCCCCTCCTGCGCCTGCGGCGTCGGTGCGGCCTTCCCCGATCCATTGCACCCGGCGAGCAGCACCAGCAGGGCGGCCGCGGCGACCCGTCTCACGCCGGCCTCAGCACGAGCACCGGGACCTCGGGGACGACGTTGCGGATCGGGTACTTCGACGTGCCGATGCCCGGCGTGACGAAGAGCCGGTCGGCGGCGTACCAGCCGTGCGACCAGCGGTTGCCGGTGCGCGTGCTGATGGTGTGCAGCACCCGGCCGAAGAGCCGGACCTGGCCGCCGTGGGTGTGCCCGGCCAGGACCAGCTGCACGTGGGCCGGCACGTCGACGACGACGTCCGGGTTGTGGGTCAGCAGGACGACCGGTGCACCCGCGGGCACCCCGGCCAGTGCCGCCTCGACGGACGGCGTGCGCCGCCACAGGTCCCCGACGCCGGCCACCCACAGCCGGCCGTCGAGCACCGGGACGGCCTCCTCCTCGAGCACCGGCAGGCCGACCGCCTCCAGGGCGGCACGCACCTGCTCGCCCCCGGCGTCCCAGTCGTGGTTGCCCAGCACGCCGACGACCGGACCGGCCTTGACGAGGCCGGACAGGGCGTGGGCCACGACGTCCGCCGGCAGCGCGGTTCCGCCTGCCACGTCGGCGATGTGGTCGCCGAGCATCAGGACGAGATCCGGGTCCGCGTCGACGACCCGCTGCACCATCGCGCGCACCCGGGCCACGGTGATGCCGGGCGAGCCGACGTGGACGTCGCCGACGACGGCCACTCGCAGGCCGTCCAGCGCAGCCGGCCAGCCGGGGACGGCGAGCGGCACCTCGGGCAGCCGTAGCCGGCGGGGCGTCACCACGGTCAGGTCGAGCAGCAGGCCGCCGACGATCAGCCCGGCGACGCCGGCGACGGTCCGCAGCCGAGGCACGACCACAACCTATCGGGCCTTGACGGGCCAGGCCGGGTGAGAACAGCGTGTGTTCCGGCCCCCGACGGTCGGCGGGCCTGCTCCGGGGGACGACCATGACGGGCTTCGTGCAGATCATCCAGTACCAGACGTCGCGCATGGACGAGATCGACGCGTTCATGGCGCAGTGGCGCGAGCGCCACCCGCAGATGGGCCCGAGCCGCGCGACGGTGTGCCAGGTGCAGGGCAAGCCCACCAGCTACGTGTCGATCGTCGAGTTCCCGTCGTCCGAAGACGCGCAGCGCAACAACGCGGACCCGGCCACCCAGGAGTTCGCGGACTTCATGATGGGGGTGTGCGACGGTCCGCCCGTCTTCCTCGACCTCGACGTGCTGCAGAGCGAGATCCGCACCGACGCCGGGGCGTCGCGCCCGGCGACGGTCTAGGCACTCAGCCCTCGGCGAGCCCCGTCTTGGCGAAGGCACTGTAGGACGGCGTGATCGTCGCGGTCGGGCCGACCTCGCCGGCGACCGCGTCGAGCGTCTTGAGCCCGTCACCGGTGTTGTAGAGAACGGTCTCGGCGTCGGGGTCGATCTGACCGCGCTCGAGCAGCTGCTTCAGCGTCGCGACGGTGACACCGCCCGCGGTCTCGGCGAAGAGCCCTTCGGTGGAGGCCAGCAGGCGGATGCCGGCGACGACCTGCTCATCGGACACGTGGCCCATCGCGCCACCGGTGCGACGGACCGCGTCCAGGGCGTACGGCCCGTCGGCCGGGTTGCCGATGGCCAGCGACCGGGCGATGGTCTGCGGCTTGACCGGCTTCACGGTGTCCCAGCCGTTCTCGTACGCCGTCGCGATCGGGGAGCAGCCGGTGGCCTGCGCGCCGTAGACCTTCCAGGGCGACTCGTCGACCAGGCCGAGCTTGACCAGCTCGCCGAACGCCTTGTCGACCTTGGTGAGCAGCGAGCCGGACGCCATCGGGATGACGACCTGCGGAGGGATGCGCCAGCCGAGCTGCTCGGCGACCTCGTACCCGAGCGTCTTGCTGCCCTCGGCGTAGTACGGCCGGACGTTGACGTTGACGAACGCCCAGTCCTCGTTCTCGGCGATCTCGCTGCAGAGGCGGTTGACGTCGTCGTAGTTGCCCTCGACGGCCACGAGCGTCTGCCCGTAGACGGCGGTCTGGACGACCTTGCCCTGCTCGAGGTCGTTCGGGATGAACACCACCGAGCGCAGACCGGCCTGCGTGGCGTGGGCGGCGACCGAGTTGGCCAGGTTGCCGGTGGAGGCGCAGGAGACGGTGGTGTAGCCGAAGGCCTTGGCCGCCGAGAGCGCGACCGAGACGACCCGGTCCTTGAAGGAGTGGGTGGGGTTCGCGCTGTCGTCCTTGACCCAGAGCTTGCTCATGCCGAGCGCGGCCGCGAGGTTCTTGGCCTCGCGCAGCGGCGTCATGCCGGCGCCGAGGCTGACCCGGGTCGCCTCGTCCTGGCCGGCCGGCAGCAGCCCGGCGTAGCGCCAGATGCTCTGTGGCCCCGCCTCGATGGAGGCGCGGGTGACGCGCTGCAGCTTCTCGAGGTCGTAGTCCACCTCGAGCGGCGCGAAACACTGCTCGCAGACGTGGACGGCGGCCAGGGGGACCTCGTGGCGGCACTCGCGACAGACGAGCGCGCGGGCCGGCGAGTCCGCGAAGGCGGCCGGGACAGCAAGGGTGGTCACGTGGAGCTCCTCATCTTCCCCAGGCCGGACGTCGGCGTGGGACGGAGTTGGCACCTGGCGGCCGGTCGAGTGCTGTGGCGCGCTGGTTGCCGGGGCGTCGTCGGGCCGTGTCCCTGGTGCCCCTCGGGATGAGCGGTGCTGTTCAGTTGTGTCCGCAAGCCTACCCGGCGCCGGTCTAGCCTCCGCGGGGTGACCGCGTCGCTGCTGCTGGCCTCGAACCGGGGCCCGCTGTCGTACGCCGAGGACGGCCGCGGCGGGCTGGTCGCGAAGCGGGGCGCCGGCGGGCTCGTGCAGGCGGTCGCCGGAGCCTCCGCGGCCGGCGACGCGCTGTGGGTGTGCGCTGCCCTGTCGGCGGCCGACCGGGTGGCCGCGCAGGCCGCGGACGGGCACGTCTCGCCCGGCGTCGTGATGCTGCCGATCGACCCGGTGGTCTTCGACATGGCCTACAACGGCGTCGCCAACTCCACCCTGTGGTTCGTCGCGCACCTGCTGTTCGACACCGCCAGCGCACCGGTCTTCGACGCCCGCACGCAACGGGAGTGGCTGGCCTACCGGGCGTACGACGACGCGTTCGCCGAGGCGCTCGCCGAGCACGCCGCACCCGGGGCGGCGGTGCTCGTGCAGGACTACCACCTGGCGCTCACCCCGCGACAGCTGCGCGACCGGCGGCCCGACCTGCGGATCGGCCACTTCAGCCACACGCCCTGGGCGCCGCCGGAGTACTTCTGCCTGCTGCCCGACGAGGTCGGCCGCGAGGTGCTGCTGGGCATGCTCGGCGCCGACGCGGTCGGCTTCCACTCGCGCCGGTGGGCCGACGCCTTCGGCCGCTGCTGCGCCGAGGTGCTGGGGGCGAGCTGGGACGGCCGGGCGGTGCAGCACGAGGGGCGTACGACGTCGGTCTCGGTCCACCCGCTCGGCGTCGACGCCGTCGACCTGCGGGAGTGCGTCGCGCAGCCCGACGTGCAGGGGCGGCTGCCGCTGCTGCGCGAGCTGGTCGGCGACCGCCAGCTGCTGCTGCGCATCGACCGCACCGAGCTCTCGAAGAACATCGTCCGCGGGCTGGAGGCGTACCGCTCGCTGCTCCGCGACCGGCCGCAGTGGCGCGAGCGGGTGGTGCACCTGGCGTTCGCGTACCCGTCGCGGCACGACCTGCCGGAGTACCGCGCCTACACAGGCGACGTGCAGCGGGTGGCGCGCGAGGTCAACGAGGAGTTCGGCGTCCCCGGCTGGCTCCCCGTCCACCTCGAGGTGCGCGACGACTACCCGCGCTCGCTCGCGGCGTTCACGCTCGCGGACGTGCTGCTCGTGAACCCCTTGCGGGACGGGATGAACCTCGTCGCCAAGGAGGGGCCGGTGCTGTCCGAGCGGGGCGTCTCGCTGGTGCTGTCGCGGCAGGCGGGCGCGGCCGACGAGCTCGGCGAGCACGCGCACCTGGTCAACCCCTTCGACGTGGCCCAGACGGCCGAGGCGCTGCACGAGGCGCTGTCGACGCCGGCCGACGTACGGGCTGCGCGCTCTGCCCGGCTGGCGGCCGCCGCGACCGCCCTCCCCCCGGCCGCCTGGCTCGAGGCCCAGCTCGCCGCCCTCCCCGCCCCCTGCTGATCGGAGGCGTCCGTACGCTCCGCTCGTGCTCACCCTCACCGCCGTCCTGCGCGGCTCGGCGCGCTACGACCGGCACGGCATCGTCCGGCTCCCCCGGCAGACGCTGGCCGGGCTCGGGGTCGCCGACGGCGGGGTGGTCGTGCTGCGCGGGCGGCGCACCACGGGCGCGGTCGCGGTGGTGGCGCCCGCGGACTGCCCGGCCGGCGCAGTGCTGTGCGACGAGCTGGTGCTGTCGAACCTGCAGCTGGTGGACGGCGACACGGTCGTCGTCGAGGCGGCGGCGCGCAGGGAGGCCGGTCGCATCGCGGTGACCGGACCCGACGGCGTGACCCGGTCGCTGGACCCCGCGGTGCTGCGGACCGCCCTGCTCGGGAAGGTCGTGACCACGGGCGACCAGGTGTCGCTGCGCCCCAGCGACCTCGCGCCGCCGACCGACTTCGCGCGGCTGCGGGCCCAGCTGACCGCGTGGCTCGGCGCCGGCTGGACCAGCGAGATCCTGCACGTCGTCGACACCGAGCCGGCCGGACCGGTGATGGTGACCATGGGGACGGTGACCGGCTGGGCGGGCGGCACCACGACCACCGGCGGCGCGACCCCGGCCGCGCCCCTCGCGAGCCGACCTGCGAAGAAGACCCTCGCTGACCTGCCCGGTCTGGAGAGCCAGGGCGCGGCGCTGAAGGAGTGGCTGGAGCTGGGCTTCCACCACAAGGACCTGCTCGCGCGGCTCGGCACCAGCCCCGGGATGGGGGTGCTGCTGACCGGTGCCTCGGGGTCGGGCAAAGCGGCTCTCGTCCAGGCGGTCGCGACCGACGTCGGCGCGCGGCTGACCGAGCTGTGGGGGCCGCACCTCGCGGCGACCGAGACCAACGCCGCGGCCACGCTGCTGGTCGACACGCTCACCCGCGCCACCCGTGAGGCACCCGCGGTCGTGGTGCTCGTGGACGTCGAGGCCATCGCCCCGCGCGAGGGCGCTGGGCCCTTGCTGCCGGTGCTGCTGACCGCGCTGCGCGAGGTCGTCGCGGACGGCCGCGCCGCCGTCGTCTGCACGACCGCCCACCCGGAGCGGGTCAGCCTCGAGCTGCGCACCCCCGGCACCCTCGACCACGAGCTCGCCATCCCGCTGCCCGACCGCAAGCAGCG
>JBKJQM010000259.1:0-2551 GCA_046594005.1 Mycobacteriales bacterium | reverse complement strand
GCGTCCGCCATCGCGCGCAGCGCCGCGTCCTTGTCCTTGCGCGGCAGGGGCGCCAGCCCGGCTGCCGCCACCCGTGCCCGCTTCGCGACTTCTCTGACATCGGAACTGACCTCGCTCATGGCGTCGAGCGTACGGAAGACTTCCGCACATGCGCAGCGCCCTGGTCACGGTCGTCCTCCTGCTGCTCACCGGGTGCACCGTCTCCGACCAGCCGCAGGCGCAGCCGACGCCGACCGGCCCCTGCGCCGCAGCCCGGGTCCAGCCGCCGGACGGCAGCGAGGAGCAGCGACTGCAGGCCGACCTGGACGGCGACGGCCGCGCGGACGAGGTCGTGTCCTGGCTGCAGGACGGGACGCGCGTCGTGCAGGCATGGCTGGCCGACGGACGCAACGCCGCCCCGGAGCCCGGCCCGGTGGAGCTGCTCCAGACGGCAGACGTCGACGGGGACGCCCGCGCCGAGGTGTTCGCCGCGCTCGCGCCCGCGGCCGGGCAGCTGCGCGCCGGTGTGTACGCGCTCGAGGGCTGCCGTCTCGTCCCGGTCTCGACACCTGCCGGGCCGCTCGAGCTGGTCTACGGCTCGGGGCCGGACCGCCTGCAGGCCGCCGCGACGGTCCGCTGCCGCCCAGGCGGCCGGGTCGAGCAGCTCTCCAGCCGCGCTGCGCCGGCACCCGGCGTGCGGCTGCTCGAGACGCTGGCGTGGGACCTCGCTGCCGGCAAGGCGTCCGCACCCGTACGCACCGAGAGTCGGGTGCCGGCCGCGCAGGACCCCGCACGCGCGGCTTCCGGGCGCATCGCCTGCGGCTGAGAACCGCTGCCGCGCCGTGCAGTTCGTCCGCATACGTCCACTGGAACCGGTACCGCCGTCGTGCCAGTGTCCCCCGTGAGGCCGCTCCGGCTCACGCGGCGGCTCGATCGCCCTTGGGGGGCACACATGAGCACCACCGTCACATCTGACCTGAGCATCTCCACGACCGTGCACCCGAACGTCACGCGCACCCGCGAGGCCTTCGCCGCCTTCGCCCGCGGTGACCTCGACACCGTCCGCGAGAGCTTCACTGCCGATGCCGTCTGGACCAACGGCGGCTCGTCGACCATCGCCGGCACGTTCCGCGGCTGGGACGAGATCGTCGGCATGTTCGGCGCTCTCATGGAGGCGACCGGCTCCACGTTCCGCAACGAGGTGATCAACGTGGTCGCCGACGACACGACGGCCGTCACCATCTACGACGCCACCTCTACCGTCGGCGGGGTCGAGGCCACCGAGCGCTTCGTGCTCATCGAGGAGGTCACGCCGGAGGGCAAGGTGTGCAGCACCCGCTCCCTTGCCTACGACCAGGCGTCGGCGGACGCCCACATGGCGCGCGGGATCCCGCAGCCTCGCTAGAGCAGGACCAGGTCGTCGCGATGGACGACCTCACGCAGCCCGAGCTCGCGCGTGGACCTCCCGAGCAGCGCGGGCAGCTCCGCCGCGTCGTACGCCACCAGGCCGCGCGCGACGGCTCGGCCGTCGGTGCCGACCAGCTCGACGGGGTCCCCGGCCGCGAACTCCCCCTCGACGGACGTGACGCCGGCGGGGAGCAGCGACAGCCGGCGCTCGACCACCGCCGCGACCGCCCCGTCGTCGAGGACCAGGCGGCCGCGCGGGGTGGAGGCGTGCGCCAGCCACAGCAGGCGACCCGGCGACCGCGTGCCGGTGGGGCTGAACAGGGTGCCCCCCTGCCCGCGCAGGGCCTCGCCGACGGACGTCGTGGCGTGCAGCAGCACGGGGATGCCGGCGCGGGTGGCCAGCCCCGCGGCGTCGACCTTGCTCGTCATGCCGCCGCGGCCCAGGCCGGCCGACCCGGCGCCGCCGATGGTGAGGGCGGCCAGGTCTTGCGGCCCGTCGACCTGCTCGACGAGGCGGGCTCCGGGCGTGCGCGGGTCGCCGTCGTACAGCCCGTCAACGTCGGACAGCAGCACCAGGGCGTCAGCCCGCACCAGGTGGGCGACGAGCGCAGCCAGGCGGTCGTTGTCGCCGAAGCGGATCTCCTCGGTGGCGACCGTGTCGTTCTCGTTGACGATCGGCACGACCCCCAGCGCCAGCAGGCGGTCCAGCGTGCTCTGCGCGTTGCGGTAGTGCGCCCGGCGCACGACGTCGTCGGCGGTGAGCAGCACCTGCCCGACGGTGCGGCCGTGCCGGGCGAAGGCGCTGGCGTACCGCTGCACCAGCAGCATCTGGCCCACGGAGGCGGCGGCCTGCTGGGTCGCCAGGTCCCGAGGGCGGCCCCGCAGCCCGAGGGGCGCCAGACCCGCGGCGATAGCACCGGAGGACACCAGCACGAGCTGGCCCTCGCGCGCCGCGAGGGCGTCGACGAGCGCGTCCAGCCGCGCCGGGTCCAGTCCGCCGGCCGCGGTGGTCAGCGAGGAGGAGCCGACCTTGACGACCAGCCGCGCGGCGGCGGCGATCGCCGGGCGGCTCACTCGCTCGCTTCCTTGAGCTTGGCGAGCAGCTCCGCCTTGTCCAGGCCCATCCGCTCCGCGCGGCGCAGGTCCTTCTGCAGGCGGCGCTCGT
>JBKJQM010000235.1:0-7634 GCA_046594005.1 Mycobacteriales bacterium | reverse complement strand
CTCAGCGCCTCGGCGACGAGGTTGCTGCCGGTCGTCGACGTCGCGCCGATCGCCAGCCCGACCTCGTCCCCGGCGAACTCCCGGTCGTCCCGGCCGGCGCGGTTCCACGCCGCGACGATCGCCCGGACCTGACCGGCGAACGCCTGGTCCTTCAGCTGCTGCCAGCGACCGATCTCATCGAGCTCCTCGGTCGGCGTCGGGGTGAACAACAGCCCTTCGGTACGCGCGATCGACCGGTCGACCAGCGCCGCGAGCCGCTCCGCCGACAGTGCCTGCGGCACCGCACGCGACGACCACTCCGTGGCCGTTGCGCTGCTGGACATGCCTGGACCCTATCGTCGATGTACGACGAAAAAGCCTGCAGCACAGCGCTTGTGGAGAAGCAGCGGGAATGCAGACACGCTGCCTTTCGGCCTCCTACCAGGTCGTGCCGCCTCACCGATGCCGTGCGCGGGGGCCGGTCACGGCAGCAGTCGACGGGGCACCGGTTGCCGAACTCGCGTCGGGACTAGGTCGGGTCCTGCACTGCGGCCAGCGCGGCCTCGACGGTCGGCGCGACCGTGAGCACGCCGTCGAGTCCGGTCACGGACATGATCTTCGCGACGGGAGCGCTGAGCCCCGCCAGGACGAGGGACGTGCCCGCGCTGCGGGTGCCCTTGTGGGCGGCGATCAGGGCGGCCAGCCCCGCGGAGTCGATGAAGGTGAGTCCGGACAGGTCGACGACCAGGCTGCCGCTGCCGCTGAGGACCTGCTCGGCGAGCAGCGTGCGGACGGCGGGGGCGTCGTCGGCGTCGAGCTCACCGGCCAGGTGCAGGACCGTGGTCTTGGCGTCGAGGTCGAGAGTGACCTGCAGGCGCGGCGACGGGGAACGGGTCACGTCGAACCTCCTGCACGCGTCGCCGGGCGGCGGGCCGTGCGCGCCAGGCGCCGACTCTACGCACGCCTGGACGATGCGGACAGCGTGCAAGAGTGTGACACCTGAGCAGCGGTCCCTAGAAGGGACCCGGCCAGGGGGTCGAGTCCTTGCCCTCGTACTGCGCCACCAGCTGGCGGGTCGACCACTCGGACAGCCGGACGACCAGCGGCGGGCGCGCGAGGGCCAGCATGTCCCCGCTTCGGCAGAAGTCGTCCACGGTCGCGAGGACGTCCCGCACCCGGCCGAGCAGCTCGGGCGTTCCGTCGACGAGTGGCACCTCCGAGTCCATGCGGTCCTGACCGGCGTCGAGGGCGGCCTGCCGCGTGGCGCTGATGTCGTCCAGGAGCAGGCCGAAGGAGGACGTGAAGAACTCCGCGAGATCGACCAGCTGCTGCGGCGCGTCGTGCTGGGTCTCGCTGGACTGCCGGCCGTAGATCATCAGGTGGAACTCCCGCAGCAGCTCTGCGGTGTGCTCCTGCTGCGCGGCCCACAGTCGCAGCGGGTAGTCGCGCAGCACCGCGGTGCCGACGACGGCCGAACGCCCCTGCTCCATGCTGTCCTCTCCGTGGGTCGGCAGCACGCTAGTCACCCGCGGCGGGCGCCACGTCCTCCGGGTGCGGGTCGAAGCCCGGGAGGAACTCCCTCAGCACCGGGCCCACCGGAACCTCGGCCTCGAGCTGGCACAGCACGCCGACCATGCCCAGCCACACGCGGTGGGTGAACAGGTGCTCGGCCGGCAGGTCGAGCTTGAGCGCCACGCCGAACTCCGGGTTGCGCGGGTCGTTCACGCGCGCGAACTCGCCGCGCAGCCACTCGCGGGTGAAGCGGAAGCTCTCGTGCCGCGCCGGCACGGTGAACGGCGACATGTAGTCGACGAGCTTCGCCACGTCGACCTGGACCCCCGGGCGTACGAACCCCTCCTCGCGCAGCCGGCGCAGGACCTCGTCCGGGTCGTCCCCGAGCAGCGCCGAGATCAGCCTTCCGAAGGTCGCCGGCATCGTCGGGAGCTCCAGCGACGAGCCGAAGTCGAGGACGCCGAGGCGGCCGTCGGGCAGCAGCCGGAAGTTGCCGGGGTGCGGGTCGGTGTGCAGCAGCCCGGCCCGCGCGGGCCCGCTGACCAGGAACCGCTGGTACAGCCCGGCGGCCTGTTTGCGCTCCTGCGACGTCCCGGTACGGGCGACGGACGACAGCGGCACGCCCTCGACCCAGTCCATGACCAGTACCCGCGGCGTCGCCAGCAGGACTGACGGCACGAGCACGTCCGGGTCGCCGGCGTACGCCTGCGCGAAGCGCGTCTGCGTGCGGCCCTCGTGCTCGTAGTCGAGCTCCTCGGTGAGCCGGTCCCGCAGCTCGGCGACCAGCGGCGGCAGCGCCAGGCCGCGCGCCACCAGCGCCGCCCCGCGCGACATGAGCGACAGGGTGCGGACGTCGGCGGTCAGCGCCTCGCGGACGCCGGGGTACTGCAGCTTCACCGCCACCGGGCGGCCGTCGGCCCACACGGCACGGTGCACCTGCCCGATGGAGGCGGCGGCCGCGGCGGCTTCCCTGAACGACGAGAAGCGCTGCCGCCAGGCGATTCCCAGCTCGGAGCGGAGCACCGGCTCGACCTCGGCGAAGGGCAACGGGTCGTTGCCGTCCTGCAGGCCGGCGAGCGTCTCGCGCCAGGTCGACTCGGGGTCCTGGGGGAACAGCGCCTCGACCGTCGACATCAGCTGGCCGGCTTTCAGCGCGCCGCCCTTGAGCCCCCCGAGGACCCGGCGGGTGCGGGCGGCGTTGCGCTCGCGCAATGACTGCGCGACCACCGCCCGGTCCTGTCCGGCGAGGCGCCGGACCGCTCCCTCCGCGGCCAGGGCGGCGGCCCCGGCAGGGAGGGAGAGCAGCCGTGCGCTGCGGACGAGACGAGCGGTGGGGACGGGCACGGGGTCAGACTGCCCGGGGGAGGGACGGCTCAGACGGCGCAGGCGTCGCCGTCGCAGCCGGGCGCGTTCCCGGCGACGGACACCATCTGCAGGGGCGAGCGCTCGGCCCACGCCTGGGCCAGGACCTGCCCGAGGGCGTCGGCGGGCTGGGCTCCGGAGACGCCGTACTTCCCGTCGACGACGAAGAACGGGACGCCGGTGATGCCGTACGCCCTCGCCTGCTGCTCGTCGGCCCGTACGTCGGCGGCGTAGCGCCCGGACTCGAGCACCGCGCGCGCCTCGTCGGCGTCCAGGCCCGCCTCGGCTGCCAGGCGCACGAGCGCGTCGCGGTCGCCGATGGGCTCGCCCTCGGTGAACGTCGCCCGGAGCAGCCGCTCCTTGACCGCGTCCTGGACGCCCCGGTCGGCAGCCAGGTGCAGGAGCCGGTGCGCGTCGAAGGTGCTGCCCGGCCGGGAGATCCCGAAGTCGAAGCTCAAGCCGTCCTGCGCGGCGGCCGCCGTCATCGAGGCCAGCATCTCGCGGGCCTTGTCGACCGTGACGCCGTACTTCGTCGCCAGGTTCTCGGCGTAGCCGCCCGTGCGCTCGGCAGGGGCACCCGGGTCGAGCTCGAAGGAGCGCCACACCACCTCGACCTCGGCGCGGTGGGCGAACGCCGCGAGTGCCTGCTCGAACCTGCGCTTGCCGATGTAGCACCACGGGCACACGACGTCGGACCAGATCTCCACCTTCATGGCTGTTGCAACGACAAGGACCGCGGGGAGTGTTCCTGCGCCCACCCCGACCCTCCGCCGATCATGCAGTTGTGCACGTGGTGCCACGCTCAGCTGCCCTGCACAACTCCATGATCGGCGGGGACGTGGTCGTCACGGGTCGAGGCGGCGGACGCGGATCGGGCCCTTGGCGGTGGAGCCGTCCACGACGTGGCCGCCCTGGGTGATCTCGACCTCGCCGCGGGCGACCAGCCGACGGGCCGCCATGCGGGCGGGCTCCATGAGCTCGCGCCAGTCCTCGCCGCCGACGGTGCGGGCTGCCTCCGACGGGCAGATCGTGGCGCCGCGGGCGCGCTGCGCCAGCAGGTCGGAGATGGCGGCCTCCAGCGCCTCGTCGGTGGGTGCCGTGCGCGCCCGGCGGCAGGCGTCCGAGCAGTACCGCACCGCGTCCCAGTCTCGCGCCCACTTCTTGCGCCACTCGATCGTGCGGCCACAACGCTCGCAGGGCTTGCTGTCGGTCATGTGGCCAGCGCTCATGTGGCCAGCACCCCGACCAGCCAGGTGCCGACCATGAGGACGCCCGCGGTGAGCTCGGCCAGGACGCCGAGGCCGACGGCCTTGAGGACCTGCACGGTGGACTGCCGGGCCTGCGCGCCGCCGCCGACCCGGCGCACCTCGGCCAGGTAGGTGCCGAGCACGCCGCCGATGAGCAGCCCGAAGGGCGGCAGCACGACCACGCCGACGACCGCCCCGAGGCCGCCGAGCAGCAGCGTCGTGCGGGGCAGCTGACCGGCGAGCCGGCGTCCGGGCAGGACGTACTTCAGGACCAGGCCCGCGACGAGCAGCGCCGTCATGACACCGACGACGACCCAGCGGCCGGTGCCGCCGTCCACGACCAGCACCGCCCAGGCGATCCCTGCGGCCAGCACCAGGAGCGTGCCGGGGAGCAGTGGGACGACCACGCCGACGAGGCCCACCAGCATGGCGAGACCGACCAGCACGGTCCCCACGGCTAGACCGGCAGCGGCGTGCCGAGCACCTGCTCGGTCAGCTCCCACAGCCGTGCGGCCGTGGCGGGGTCCTTGCCGGAGGCGTAGACGTCGAGCAGCTCGGGCTTGCCGCGGACCTGACCGAAGCGGGCCGGCCCGACGAAGGCGCCGCCCGGCGTGCTGTGGTCCAGCGCGCGCAGCGTCGGGAGCGCGCCGGCGTACGCGGACTGGAAGGCGACGGTCGTGACGACCTTCGACAGCGGGGCGAGCAGGCCGCGGCCGCCCTCCTCGAGCTGGCGGGCGAACAGGTTGGTGGAGCTGACGCCCGGGTGCACGGCGAGGGTGCTGACCGGCGAGCCGGCCTTGCCCGCGCGGCGGTGCAGCTCCTGGGCGAACAGCAGGTTGGCCTGCTTGGAGTTCCGGTAGACCTGCTGGCCGTCGTACGGGGCCGGCTCCACGAGCTGCTCGCGGGTGGTGGTGGGGGACAGCTGGCCGCCCCGGGCCGCGATGCTCGACACCAGGACGACGCGGGCGGCACTGGCGTGCAGCAGCGGCCACAGCGCCGTGACGAGGGCGGCGTGGCCCAGGTGGTTGGTGCCCATCTGGCGCTCGAACCCCTGCGGGGTCAGCAGGAACGGCCCGCCCATGACGCCGGCGTTGCAGACCAGCGCGGCCAGCCCGTCGTGCCGTTCGAGCAGCGTCTTGCTGCAGCTGGCCACCGAGTCCAGGTCGGACAGGTCGAGCTCGACGACGCTGGTGGACCCGGGGCCGCTCAGCGTCGCCGTGGCCTTCTCGCCCTTGCCGGTGTTCCGGACGGCGAAGACGACGTGCGCTCCGCGGCCGACCAGGTCTCGGGCTGCCTCGAGGCCGATGCCGCTGTTGGCGCCCGTGATCACGAAGGTGCGGCCGGTCTGCTGGGCGAGCTGCCGTGGGTGCCAGGTCATGGTGATCAGCGTACGGGCGGACCCCTGAGGGCTGCCCGGTATGTCCCCCTCAGGCGTCCAGGGCGAGCACCAGCGGCAGCACCGGCCCGGCGCCGGCCGCCCGCAGGACCCGGGTCGCCTCGGTCAGGGTCCAGCCGCTGTCGACGACGTCGTCGACGAGCAGCAGCGGCCGGCCATCCAGGGCCATGCCCGCCGGGACGCCGAACGCGCCGTGCACCGCCTTGAGCCGCTGAGCGCTGTTGCTGCGGCCCGCGCCGGGCGGCACGTCGCGCAGCAGGTCGAGCGTGCCGAGCAGCGGGAGCCGGCCGACCTCGGCCAGGCGCGCACCGAGTGACCCGACCAGCTGTGGCCGGGTGCGGGACGGGACGACCACCACACCGGTCGGTCGGTCCGCCCAGCCCCAGCCCTTGAGGACGTCGACGACCGCGCGCAGCACGTCGTCGGGCAGAGCCGCGTCAGGCCCGCCGAGCAGCGCGCGCAGGCGGGTGCCCCAGCCGATGTCGGACAGCCGGCCGAGGGCGCGGCCGCTCTCTGCCTGCTCGTCGGCTGCGATGCGGCCCTTGACCTCGCCGAGCCCGGTCGGCCACATCTTGCGGGGCTCGACCTCCACGCCAGGCCGGCCGAGGGCGGCCTGCGCCGCCTCCAGCGACGCCGTCGACACCTCGCTGGGCAGCGGCCGCCCGGTGCAGCGGTCGCACCGACCGCACGGCGCCGCGGTGCCCGCGACGACCTCCGGGTCGTCGAGCTGGCGGCGCAGGAACAGCATCCGGCAGTCCGGGGTGCTGGCGTAGTCGCGCATCGCCTGCTGCTCGGCGGCGCGGTCGGCGGCGACGCGGGCGTAGCGGTGCGCGTCGTACGCCCAGTCCTGGCCCGTCGAGGTCCAGCCGCCCTGGACCCGCCTCACGGCGCCGTCCACGTCGAGCACCTTCAGCATCGTCTCGAGGCGGGTGCGCCGCAGGTCGACGTGCGCCTCCAGGGCAGCGGTGGACATGGGGCGGTCGGACAGGGTCGCCAGCACCTGCCGCACCTGCTCCTCGGACGGGAACCCGAGGGAGGCGAAGTAGCGCCAGATCGCCTCGTCCTCGGCGCCGGGCAGCAGCACCACCTCGGCCCGCTCCACGCCGCGGCCGGCGCGGCCGACCTGCTGGTAGTAGGCGATGGGGGACTGCGGCGCGCCGAGGTGGACGACGAAGCCGAGGTCCGGCTTGTCGAAGCCCATGCCGAGCGCACTGGTCGCGACGAGCGCCTTGATGCGGTTGCCGAGCAGGTCGTCCTCGGCGGCGCGGCGCTCCGCGTCGTCGGTGCGCCCGGAGTACGCGGACGCCGTCACGCCGCGGCTGCGCAGGAAGGATGCGAGCTCGTCGGTCGCCGCGACGGTGAGGCAGTAGACGATGCCGCTGCCCGGCAGGTCCTGCAGGTGGTCGGCCAGCCACGCCCAGCGGTGCGCCGCGCCGGGCAGCGACAGGACGTTGAGGTGCAGCGACTCGCGCTCGAGAGCGCCTCGCAGCACGAGGGTCTCGGCGCCGGCGCCACCATCAGCCCTGCTGGCGAGCTGCTCGGCGACGTCGGCGACCACGCGGCCGTTCGCGGTGGCGGTCGTCGCGAGCACCGGCGTCCCGGTCGGCAGCTCGGTGAGCAGCGTCCGGATGCGCCGGTAGTCGGGGCGGAAGTCGTGGCCCCAGTCCGAGATGCAGTGGGCCTCGTCGACCACGAGCAGTCCGGCGGTGGCGGCGAGTCGGGGGAGCACCGCGTCCCGGAAGCCCGGGTTGTTGAGGCGTTCGGGGCTGACCAGCAGCACGTCGACCTCGCCGCGGGCGACGTCGTCGTAGACCGCCTGCCAGTCGTCGACGTTGCTGCTGTTGACCGTCACGGCCCGGATGCCGGCGCGCTCGGCGGCCGCGACCTGATTGCGCATCAGCGCCAGCAGCGGGCTGACGATCACGGTCGGCCCTGCCCCGCCGGCGCGCAGCAGGGCGGTCGCCACGAAGTACACCGCGGACTTGCCCCACCCGGGCCCTGGTCGTGCAGCGCACCGGCTGGGGCAAGTCCGCCGTCTACTTCGTGCCGACGGCGCTGCTTCGCGCGCAGGGCGCGGGTCCGACGGTCATCGTCAGCCCGCTGCTCGCCCTGATGCGCAACCAGATCGCCGCCGCTCA
>JBKJQM010000441.1:0-4518 GCA_046594005.1 Mycobacteriales bacterium | reverse complement strand
TCGACCGTCGCGTGCACCACCCGGAACAGGTCGGCGCGCACGTGCTCGAGGTCGACCTCGTCGCGCAGGGTCCGTGAGAACGCATCCACCGTGCGCTCCGCGTCGTACCTCGCGCGGTGGAAGCGCGCGTCGACGGCCCGCTGCACCCGCCTGCGGAGCGGCTGGAACAACGCAGCCGCGACCAGCGTCGAGAGGGCCACGGACAGCGAGGACCCGTCCGGGAGCAGGCGGGTCGAGGCCGTGACGACGAGGACGTACACGGCTACGAGCAGCGCACTCAGCACGGCGTACGACGCGGTCCGGCTGACCAGGCGACCGAGGTCGTACAGCCGGTAGCGCAGGACGGCGACGCCGACGGAGACCGGCAGGGCGTTGGCCGCTGCGACACCTGCCACCAGGCCGATGTCGCTCTGCGGATCCGGCAGTCCGATGGCCACCCCCAGCAGGGTGCACGCTCCGCCGGCGGCCACCCATCGAAGCTGCTGCCGATGGACGCCAGGGCCGAAGCCGCGGTAGCGCCGGACCAGCAGGCCGACACCTATCAGCAGTCCGAGCAGCACGGTCAGCGGCGCGAGCTGCGCGATCACCTTGGGGAGCGGCCCGAGTGGATCGACGCCGACCGGGCCGACGACGTCGGCGAAGGGCCCGGTGCCTAGGCGACCGGGAACCGCGAACTGGGCCACCAGTCCGGTGAGGCACCCCGCGAGCAGCGCCAGCGGCACGGGCCTCCAGCGCGCCGACGGCAGACGTCCGTCCGGCAGCAGGAGCAAGGGCAGGCAGACTCCGAGGACAGCGCTCAGGGCCCACCCGTACGTGTCGAGCACGGCGCAGAAGCGGGCCGTCGTGCTGAGGAGGACGTCCCCGGCCACGGCCAGGGCAGCCCAACCGTGCGCGACCTGACTCACCCCGGAGGTGAGCGCCGTGCCGGCGAAGCACCAGCCGATCGGGTTGCCGGGCACGCGCCGCCAGAGCAGCCAGCCGAAGGCGCCGAAACCTATCGAGTAGGCGACACCGAACAGCACGCTCTCGACCACGTCCCCGGTCGCGGCCGCGGTCATGGCAGTGCCGGCTGTCACGAGCAGGACCGTCGCAGTGGCGACGCCGTCGGCGGCGACCCGGCTCCTCATCGGGTCTCCCGAAGCCACAGCCCGACCGCCGCCGGTTGCACGGCGCCCTCGACGACCCGCAGCAGGTCGAGGCGCACGGCGTCGAGGTCGACCTCGTCGCGCAACGTCCGGGTGAACGCGGCCACCGTGTGCTCCGCGTCGTAGCGCGCGCGGTTGAACCTGGAGTCCACGACCCGCTGCACCCGCACCCGCAGCGGCTGGAACAGGGCCGCTGCGGCGAGGGTGGACGCCGCGACAGCTAGGGACGACTCCGCCGGCACGACCCGGCTGGCGCCGCTCACCATCGCCACGTACCCGCCGAGCAGCAGCGCGCTGAGCACGGCGTACGAGACGGTGCGGCTCACGAGTCGGCCGAGGTCGTACAGCCGGTAGCGCAGCACCGCGATCCCGATCGACACCGGCAGGGCGCTGAAGAAGACCGCCGACCCGATGCTCCCGACGGCGCCGCGCAGCCCCGGCTCCTGGCTGCTGCTGCCGAAGGCGATCCCCAGGACGGTGCACGCGCCGCCGGCGGCGACCCACCGCAGCTGCTGGCGCTCGAGGCCAGCGGTCCGACGGAACCGGCGCACGAGCAGGACGACGCCGAGCAGCGTGCCGCCGACCATCGTCACCAGACCCAGCCCCGCGAGGACGACCGGCAGCGGTCCCGCACCAGGGAGCGCCAGGGGGCTCCGGAGGTCTCCGTACCTGGCCTGCATGGAGGCCTCGGTCGTCGCGAGGCCCGCAGCACCGGCGATCGATCCGGCGAGCACCGTCCAGACGACCCACCTCCGCCGCCCCGTCGGAGGCTGTCCAGCCGGGAGCAGCAGGAGCGGGATCGTCACGCCGAGCGGCACCGCGAAGATCCAGCTGTAGGTGTCGAACACGGCCGCGAGCCGGGTGATCGTGCTGGGCGGCCCACCGGCAGCCAGTGCGTAGCCGGCCCAGCCGTGGGCGAGGAAGGCGAGGGCCGACACGGCCGCCGAGCAGGAGAGCGACCAGCCGATCGGGTGGTGCGGCAGGCGCCGCCACAGGAGCCAGCCGACGGCGCAGTAGGTGAGGACGAAGGCCGTCCCGCCGGCGAGGTTCGCCAGCAGCTCGTCCGGGTCGGCCAGGTAGCCCAGCACCTCTGCAGGCACCAGCAGGATCAGCGTCAGGCCGAGGCTGCCGTCGGCGAGCAGACGAGCGCGGCTCATCGGGCGTCCCGTAGCCACAGCCCGACCGCGGCGGGCTGCACTGCCTCGTCCACGACGCGCAGCAGGTCGAACCGCACTGCCTCGAGGTCGACCTCGTCGCGCAGCGTGCGGGTGAAGCCGGCGATCGTCTGCTCGGCGTCGTAGCGCGCCCTGTTGAAGCGGGAGTCCACCAGCCGCTGCACCCGGAGGCGCAGCGGCTGGAACAGCGCTGCCGCGGTCAGCGTCGAGGCGGCGACGGCGAGAGAGGAGTCGGCCGTCACGACCCGGCTCGCGGTGCTGACCATGGCGACGTACACGCCGAGCAGCACCGCGCTGAGGACGGCGTACGAGACGGTCCGGCTGACCAGCCGCCCCAGGTCGTACAAGCGGTAGCGCAGCACTGCGATCCCGATGCACACCGGGACGAGGAAGAACAGTCCCGAGGTGACGTTGGACACCCGGTCGGGGACACCTGGCACGCTGCCCACCACCACGCTCAGCACCGCGCAGATGCCGCCGAAGGCGACCCAGCGCATCTGTTGCCGCTCGACGCCGCGCGACCTGCGGTAGCGCAGGACCACGCAGAGCCCGCCGGCGACCAGGACCACGGCCATGAGCGCAGCGCCGGTGAGACCCACGGCCAGAGGGGCGCCGCCGAGAGCACGGATGCCGAGCGGGTTCTGCAGGTCGCGGCTCGGGGCGACGTCCTCGATCGGAGCGGCGATCGTCGTGAAGCCGAGGAGGCACAGAGCAACCGCGAGTGCCGCGACGCGGACCACCCACCGCCAGCGGGGCGACAGGAGCTTTCCGTTCGGCAGCAGCAGGAGCGGGAGCTGGATGGACAGCACCATGGGCAGCGCCCAGGCAGTGAGGGGCAGGACGAGCCAGAACCGTCCCACTGCGGACACCGGGTCCGGTCCGGCCAGTGCCCGCGTCCCGAGCGCGTTAGCCAGCCCGGTCAGGGCCCAGCCGACGCCGCCCAGCGAGAACGACCAGCCGATGGCGTTCGTCGGCACGCGCCGTGCGAGCAGCCATCCGACCGCACCGAAGCCGAGCAGCCCGACGAAGGCGGGAGCCAGGACGAGTGCGACCTGGGCAGGGCTGCCCGGGCACAGCACCCCGCCCGTGGACAGCAGGACGAGGGACAGCAGTGCGAGCCCGTCCGCCAGCCGCCGGTTGCGGGTCATCGGCTCTCCCTGAGCCAGAGCCCGACGTTCGCCGGCTGCACGGTCCCGTGCACGACGTCGAGCAGGTCCGCGCGCACTGCAGTCAGGTCCACCTCGTCCCGCAGTCTCCGCCGGAACTCCTCGACAGTGCGGTCGGCGTCGTACCGGGCCCGGTTGAAGCGGTGGTCGACGCCGCGCTGGACCCGCCGGCGCAACGGCTGGAAGAGCGCCGCTGCCGCCAGCGTGGACGCGGCAACCGCGAAGGAGGAGCTGGCCGCGGTCAGCCGTGCGGCGCCCGTGACGACGAACAGGTAGACGCCGAGGACCATCGCCGTGACGAGCGCGTACGACACGGTGCGGCTGACGATGCGGCCCAGGTCGTACAGCCGGTAGCGCAGCACTGCGACGCCCACGCAGACCGGTACGGCGAGGAAGCCGATGTCGGCGAGCACGGCCGCGCCATCGGGCAGCACGACTCCGGATGCCGGGCCGAAGCCCGAGCCGATCACCGCGCAGCAGCCGCCGAGAGCGACCCAGCGCAGCTGCTGACGCTCGATGCCGTGCGAGCGGCGGAAGCGGAGCACGATCGCGAGCGCGCCGGCGAGCACACCTGCGGTGAGCGTCCAGGCGCCGAGAGTGCGGAAGACCCCGAGCAGGCCCTGCGCCCCGTCGACGCCGAGCGGGTTGTCCAGCTGCGCGTAGCGGTCCTGGTCGATCGGACCCGGCAGGGTGAAGAAGCCGATCGCGCCGAGCAGGCACCCGAGCACCTCGACCTGCAGGACCCGCTTCCAGCGCCGGGACAGCAGCCGGCCGTCGGGCAGCAGGAGCAACGGCAGCAGCAGGGCGAGCGGAACTCCAGCGATCCAGCTGAAGGTGTCCAGCAGGGCGCCGAGGCGCAGCAGCAGGTCGTCCTGAGGACGCGCCCGGTCCATCCCGACCGTCGCCCAGCTGTGCGCGAGCGCCGACAGCGCTGCGACGAGGCCGGCTGCGGAGAAGCACCGGCCGATGGGGTTGTCCGGCACGCGGCGCCACAGGAGCCAGCCCACGGCGCCGAACCCGCCGATGAACGAG
>JBKJQM010000137.1:0-3587 GCA_046594005.1 Mycobacteriales bacterium | reverse complement strand
CTCGCTGTGCTGCAGCATGCGGCGACCGTGTTGGACGACGTCGCACTGCCCGGTCTGCGTGAGAGCCTCCCGCCGCCCCCTCCGTCTGCACCGCCGGCCCCACCGAGCCTTCCCGCGGTCGGCTTCGGGTTTGCCGACGGCAGCTCTTTCGAGCTTGCAGCTGATCATCCCGCCGCAATCGCCCTGCGGGCCGTCGCAGATCGACTGGTTTCGACCGTCGACGTCCGGTAACCCATTCAGCCCAACGGCGTTCCGGCCGATAGGAAGAAAACTCGCGATATTCCCCTTGCCCGGAGGACCTGTGAAGCAGCTCGGCGAGATCCTCCTTGAGGGAGGTCTGGTCACCAACGACCAACTTCAGGAGGCCGTCGACGTCCAGAAGATGCAGGGCAAGGCGCTGGGGCGGGTACTAGTAGAGCTGGGTATCGTCACCGAAGCGCAGCTCGTGGCTTCCCTCGCTCACCAGATCGGTCTGCCGTTCGTCGATCTAGGGGAGTACCAGATCGACCCGTCCGCCTCCGCGCGCATTCCGGATGCGGTCTCCCGGCGGCACAACGCAATTCCTATTGGCTACGACGATGGCAAGCTCATCGTCGCGATGGCTGACCCGGCCAACGTCTTTGCCATGGACGACATCCGCAGCATGACCGGCATGGAAGTGAAGCCGGTCGTCGCGACGAAGTCCGACGTGCTGAATGCGATCAACCGCATGCACCGCATGGACAGCGACATCGAGGACCTCACGGCCGCGATCGACGGTGGGTTCGACGAGTCGCTCGATGACCTGGCCAAGGTCAAGGAGATCGTCGACGATGCGCCGATCGTCAAGTTCGTCAACCTGCTCATCACTCAGGCCATCCAGGACCGCGCGTCGGACATCCACATCGAGCCAACCGAACGAGACATGCGCGTCCGGTTCCGCATCGACGGTGTCCTCCACGAGATCATGCGCTCGCCCAGAACGATTCAGTCCGGCGTGATCTCCCGATTGAAGATCATGGCAGACATCAACATTGCCGAGCGTCGGATCCCGCAGGACGGACGCATGAGCGTCAACTCGGGTGGCAAGAAGATCGACCTCCGCGTGGCCACCCTGCCCACCGTGTGGGGCGAGAAGGTCGTCATGCGCATCCTCGACAACTCGACGGCGATGCTCAAACTGACTGACCTCGGCTTCATGCCGGACAACTTCTCCGTCTTCGAGCAGAGTTACACCAAGCCGTACGGGATGATCCTGGTGGCCGGCCCGACTGGTTCGGGCAAGTCGACGACCCTCTACGCGACGCTCAATATCGTCAGCACGCCGGACAAGAACGTCATCACGGTCGAGGACCCGGTGGAGTATCGACTCCCGGGAATCAACCAGGTGCAGGCCAACCCGAAGGCTGGTCTCACCTTCGCCGCCGCGCTCCGCTCGATCCTGCGCTCGGACCCCGACATCGTGCTGCTCGGTGAGATCCGCGACAAGGAGACGGCGCACATCGCCATCGAGGCGGCGCTCACCGGCCACCTCGTGCTGTCGACGCTGCACACCAATGACGCCCCGTCGGCCATCGTGCGTCTCACCGAGATGGGCATCGAGCCGTTCCTCGTCGGCTCCGCACTCGACTGCGTCCTCGCCCAACGCCTTGCGCGCAAGCTGTGCGGCAAGTGCAAGGAGGCCTACCAGCCCAGCCGCGAGTCGCTGGTCGAGATGCGCTTCCCCTGGTCGCCCGACGAGCCGCTGCCCACGCTGTACCGACCGATCGGGTGCAGCGCCTGCTCGAAGACCGGCTACAAGGGCCGCATCGCGCTGCACGAGGTCATGGCCGTCAGCGAGGAGATCGAGAAGCTCGCCGTCGAACACGCCTCCGCCATGACCATCTCAAAGGTCGCGCTGGACCAGGGGATGATCACGTTGCGCAACGACGGGCTCACGAAGGTCAAGGCCGGCCTCACCTCCATGGAGGAGATCTTCCGCGTCGTTGTCTGACGATGCGGCGCACTCAAGCCGCTGCGCCGAACGGCCGATGCCTGCGGGGATGCAGCGCACCGGACATGCCGGCGCCCAGGAAGGACCGCACGTGGACGCGAGCAACCCCGCCCCCTCGGGGCTGGATGGCTACTACGGGCCGGTGAGCTCCTCGCCGGCGGCGGCCTCGCCGCTGGACCCGACCTGGACCCCCGCACCGCCGCTGCAGCAGGCCGCGCCGGCGATGGAGTTCGCGCCGCTGCCTGCCGCCGCGCCGGTCTCCGCACCGATCGCCGTGTTCGCACCCCCCGCCCCGCCGGCCGTCGCACCCCCGGTGAGCGCCCCGGTCTCGCCCCCGCCGCCTCCCGTCACGCTCCCGGTAGCCGTCGCCATGCCCACCGTGGCTTACGCGCCGCCGTTGCTGGCGCCTCCCGTCGTGCCTGCGCAGCCGGCGGCAGCCCCGCCCGCTGCCGACGCGCCGCCCGCGGAGTCCACGGCCGTGCGCATCGGTGCCGAAGACACCAGCACCGACAGCGCCTTCCTGTCCGACCTGCTGCTGCACGTGCTCGAGCAGGGTTGCTCGGACCTGCACCTGACGGTCGGGGCTCGCCCCACCGTGCGGAAGTCCGGCGGCCTCGTGCAGCTGGACGACTTCGACGTGCTGTCGCCTCAGCTGATCCAGAAGACCCTCTACGCGATCATGTCCCAGAAGCAGCGGGAGAAGTTCGAGGAGGAGCTCGAGCTCGACTTTGCCTACTCGCTGCCCGGCAAGGCGCGCTTCCGCGTCAACGTCTACCGCCAGCGCGACGCGCTCGGTGCGGCGTTCCGCCTGATCCCCTACGAGATCAAGAAGCTCGAGGACCTCGGCGTCCCGCCCGCCATCGGCAACCTCGCCATGCTGCCGCGCGGATTCGTCCTGGTCACTGGCCCTACGGGATCCGGCAAGTCGACGACGCTCGCTGCTGTCGTCGACCTCGCCAACCGCCAGCGCAACGACCACATCATGACGGTCGAGGACCCGATCGAGTTCCTGCACGAGCACAAGAACTGCCTGGTCAACCAGCGCGAGGTCGGCGAGGACACCTGGTCGTTCAAGAACGCGCTCAAGCACGTTTTGCGCCAGGACCCGGACATCATCCTCGTCGGTGAGATGCGCGACCTCGAGACGATCGAGATCGCCCTGACGGCAGCCGAGACCGGTCACCTGGTCATGGCGACCCTGCACACCCAGGATGCCGCGCAGACCATCGACCGCGTCATCGACGTCTTCCCGCCGTCCCAGCAGCAGCAGGTCCGGGTGATGCTGTCCGGAGCGTTGCAGGGCGTGGTCTGCCAGCAGCTGGTCAAGACCGCTGATGGGAAAGGCCGCGTGGTCGCGGCTGAGGTCATGGTCGCGACGCCGGCCATCCGCAACCTCATCCGCGAGGGCAAGACCCACCAGATCTACTCGGCACTCCAGGCCGGGGCGAAGCACGGCATGCAGACCATGGACAGCCACCTGGCTCAGCTGGTCAAGCAGGGCAAGATCACCTACGACGCGGCGCTCGAGAAGTGCCACCACGTCGAGGACTTCAACCGCCTTTGCGGCCGAGCTTGAGAGGGACTGACTGATGGCAACCGCAACGTTCGAGTACAA
>JBKJQM010000256.1:0-7055 GCA_046594005.1 Mycobacteriales bacterium | reverse complement strand
CCCCGGCCTGCTTCTCGGCGTTGATCCGCTCGCGCTTGCGCCGCTTCTCGTCGGTCTCGCGCTGCAGCAGGTAGGTCTTCCAGCCGACGTTGTACTGGTCCAGCTCAGCCCGGTTGGCATCGAGGTGGAAGACCTTGTTGACGACCGCCTCGAGCAGTTCGACGTCGTGGCTGATGACGATCAGGCCGCCCTGGTGCTTCTGCAGGTAGCCGCGCAGCCACGTGATCGAGTCGGCGTCGAGGTGGTTGGTGGGCTCGTCGAGCAGCAGCGTCGTGGCGTCGGAGAACAGGATGCGGGCCAGCTCGATGCGCCGCCGCTGCCCACCGGACAGCGTGCCGAGCTGCTGGCCCAGGGCCCGCTCGGGAAGCCCGAGGTTCGAGCAGATGCGGGCGGCCTCGGCATCGGCGGCGTACCCGCCGAGCGCCGTGAAGCGCTCCTCGAGCTTGCCGTAGCGCTCCAGGACGGCAGCGTCCTCGGGGTTCTCCCCCAGCTGGACCTGGACCTTCTCGAGGTTGCGCATGATCTCGTCGAGGCCGCGGGCGGACAGCACCCGGTCGCGGGCCAGCACGTCGAGGTCGCCGGTCCGGGGGTCCTGCGGCAGGTAGCCGACGGGTGCGCTGTGCGTGATGGTCCCGCCGGCCGGCAGCGTCTGCTTCGCGAGGGTCTTGGTCAGCGTCGTCTTGCCCGCGCCGTTGCGGCCGACCAGGCCGATGCGGTCACCGGGCTGCACGCGGAAGGTGACGCCGTCGAGCAGCAGGCGTGCACCAGCACGCAGCTCGACGTCCTGGACGGTGATCAACGGGTGCTCCTCATAGCGGGACGATGCGGACGGGCGGTGACCTGCACCGGCTCAGTCGGTCGTCAGAGGCACATCTCCAGGGTACGCCGCACCCCGTTCTGGACAGGAGGACCGCATGGACTTCGACGACGACGCCCGCCTCGACACCTCCCGCGTCAGCGACGCCCGGGGCCGGGGCGGCGGCCGCGGGATGGCGATCGGCGGCGGCGGTCTCGGCATCGTCGGCCTGATCATCGCCGCGCTGCTCGGGATCAGCCCGGGCGACCTCACCGGCGGGGGCGGGGCCGCCGACCCGTACGCGAACGGGTCAACCGTGTCGACGTCCGACCTGGCGGAGCGCTGCCGGACCGGGGCGGACGCCGACCGCGACGCCGACTGCCGCGTCGTCGCCATCGACAACAGCCTCGAGGACTACTGGTCCAGCGCCGTGCAGGGCTTCCGGCCTGCCTCCACCCAGATCTTCAGCGGCGGCACGAGCACGGGCTGCGGCCAGGCGAGCTCGGCGGTCGGGCCGTTCTACTGCCCGCCGGACGAGGGCATCTTCCTCGACCTCGGCTTCTTCGAGGAGCTGCGCACGACGTACGGCGCGAAGGGCGGTGACTTCGCGCAGGCCTACGTGCTGGCGCACGAGTACGGCCACCACATCCAGAACCTGACCGGGCAGAGCGCGAAGGTGCAGGCGGGCGATCGCACCGGTCCGCAGTCCGGATCGGTCCGCCTCGAGCTGCAGGCCGACTGCTACGCGGGCGTGTGGGCCGCGAACGCCTCGCGGAGCGGCTTCGTCACCTTCGACGACACCGACATCTCGGAGGGCCTGTCCGCGGCCTCGGCCGTCGGAGACGACCGCATCCAGGAGAAGTCGGCCGGTCGCGTCGACCCGGAGTCCTGGACGCACGGCTCGGCCGCGCAGCGCCAGAAGTGGTTCACCACCGGGCTGCGCAGCGGGAAGCCCGCCAGCTGCGACACGTTCGGCGTCAAGACCGTCTGACGCCGGCGCGGGGGGCGACCGGCATGGAGGACCGGCGGGGACTCGGCACCTGCAGGTCCACGGTCGGCGTCGTGAGGTCGCCGCCGGTGGTCTCCAGCAGCGCCCGGGCGGCGCTGCGGCCGGCCTCGACCATCCGGTCGAACTGGTGGAACTCCAGCAGCCCCACGCCGCCGGGCGAGGGCGTCACCACGACCGCGCCGAGCTCGCGCGCCGTGGCCACGGCGCCGCCGCTGCCGATCATCATCGTCCGCAGCAACGTCTCCCCCAGGGCCGGCACGCGGGGCGGGCGCACGGGGGCACCTGGCGCAGCCGCCGGTCGGGGCGCGCCGCCCATGGCGATGTTGACGGCCACGACCGGGCCCTCGTCCCGCTCCGTCAGCAGCTGCACGGGCAGGTTGTCCAGGATGCCGCCGTCGACCAGCAGCAGGTCACCCGACCGGCGCGGCGGCAGCAGGACCGGCAGCGACGCCGATGCGCAGACCGCGGCTGCGAGCCCGCCCGTCCGGTGGACGTGGCGCGACCGGGCCGACAGGTCGGTGCTGACGCAGGCGAACGAGCGCGGCTGCGCCTCGATGAGGGACTCGCCGAACGCCCGGTGGAGTCCGGCAGCCATGCGGCGACCGCGGGCCAGGCTGACCAGCGGGAGCGTGTAGTCGCTGAACGGGCGGCGCCGGACGAGCTCGGCGTAGGTCATGGCGTCCAGGCCCGCGCCGTCCACCCCGGTCGCCCAGACGGCAGCGATGATGGCGCCGACGCTGCAGCCGGCCACCCGGTCGACGACGATCCCGGACTCCTCCAGCTCGCGCAGCACGCCCACGTGCGTCAGCGCGCGGGCGCCGCCACCCGCCAGCACCAGGCCCACGGACCTGCCGGCGATGCGGTCCGCGACGGGCCGCAGGGCCGCGGCGAGGGCCCCCTCCCCCAGGTCGGCGGCGAGCGTGGTCCGCCACGGCTGGACCGCGTCGCTCCAGGCCGCGAGCTGCTCCGTGGTCGGACGCGGGCCGACGAGCACCAGGTCGGGGCTGATCGCGAGCTGAACGTCGCCGGCGCCCTGAGGAGCCGTGCCGGTCGGCGCGACGAGCAGCACCTGGTCCGCGCTGCGCAGGCAGGAGGTCCGCCACCTCTGGTCGTCGTCGGCGTCGGCCACCAGGAGGACGAGTGCGCCGTCGCGCTCGGCCCGCTCGACCGCACCGGCGCCCGCCGCGCCGTCGAGCTGGACGACCCGGCGCGTCTGGGCCAGCCGCGCCTCGACGGCCGCCGCTACGGCGCGGGCCGACGCGCCCCTGTTCAGTCCCACCACGGCGACCACGGCGGGCCGCGAGGGGCGGGCACCCTCGGTGGGGACAGCGTCGCGCAGGCGGTCCGCGAGCTGCGTCAGCACCACGCGCGACGCGGACGCGTCCTCGTCGAGCAGCGTCAGGAAGTCACGGGCGGCGAAGGACAGCAGCGTCGCGTCGCGCCGGGCGCGGACGGTCGCCGAGCGCAGCTCCCCCGTCAGCACCGCGAGCTCGCCCAGGACGGCTCCCGGGCCGAGCTCGCGCACGAGGCGGCCGCCGATCAGGACCTCGAGGCGGCCGGTCTGCAGCACGTAGACGGCCTCTGCCGTCGAACCCTCGTCCATGAGGACCGCGCCGGCCGGCAGGTCGACCGAGACCGCCGTCGCCGCCAGGCGCCGGCGGGCGGCCACGGGCAGGTCGGCGAACAGCGGGACGTCGAAGATCCCGGCTACGGCCGGCCCGTCGAGGGAGAGCACCCGGCGCGCCTGCGTCACCGGCAGGTGCACCTGCGGGACGCCGTCCTCCTCGTCCGCGGTCTGCTGCGCGGGCTGGACCCGACCGAGCGGCAGGGAGCAGATCGCGACCAGGACGAAGGACACGATCGACAACGTCCAGCCGTCCCGCAGCAGCCCGACCACGGTCGTGGGCGTCGGTGTGCCCACGACGACGACGAGCACGGCGATGCCGAGGACGCCGCCGAGCTGACGGGTGCTGGAGACCAGGGCCGAGGCGGTGGCGAAGCGACCGCCCGGGACCGCGGCGAGCGCCGCGCTGCCGAGGACAGGCAGGGTCGCCCCCGCACCGATGCCGCTGAGGACCTGCCCCGGGAGCCAGGCTCCGACGAAGTCCGGTGAGGTACCGGCCTTCTGGTGGTACCAGAGGTACGCGCCCGCCCACACCAGCGCACCCGGCACCAGGACCACGCGGTAGCCACGTCGTTCCGCCACCGGTCCGAGCCGGGACGCCACGACGGCGGCGACGAGGGCGCCGGGCACGAGGGCGAGACCGGCCCGGAGCACGCCGTAACCCCAGACGTACTGCAGCCACAGGATGTTCGTGAGCAGGTAGGCGAAGAAGCCGAAGCCGGCGAGCACCGTCGCGACGTTCGCCACGGTGAAGGAGCGCAGCCTCAGCAGCGCCGGGTCCAGCAGCGGCGAGCGGTGGTTCTTCGAGCTGAGGACGAAGCCGCCCAGCAGGAGTGCGCTGACGGCGAAGACCCCGAGGGTGGTGCCGTCCACCCAGCCCCAGTCCGCGCCCTTGACGATCGCGAGGTTGACCAGGCCGAGGGACGCGGCGAGCAGCGCTGCGCCGCGCAGGTCGGGCATCCGGCGACGGCCGGGAGCGCGGCTCTCCACCAGCTGCGAGCGGGCTGCCAGCACGGCGGCGAGGCCCAGCGGCAGGTTGACCAGGAACGCCCAGCGCCAGCCGCCGAGCTCGACGAGCGCTCCGCCCACGGGCGGGCCGAGACCTGCGGCCAGCGCGGCAGTCGCGCCCCACAGGCCGATCGCGTGGCTGCGCCGCTCCGGCGGGAACGCCTCGACGACGAGCGCTAGCGACGCCGGGACCAGCAGCGCCGAGCCGAGCGCCTGTGCCACGCGCGCCGCCACCAGGACGTCCACCGAGGTCGCGAGACCGCAGGCCGCGGAGGCCAGCGTGAACAGCGCGATGCCGGCGATGAACATGCGTCGCCGGCCGAGCAGGTCAGCCAGTCTCCCGCACACCACGAGGAACGCGGCGAACACGATGTTGTAGGCGTTCAGGACCCACGACAGGTCGCCGATCGAGGTGCCGGAGAACGACTCCCTGATGCTCGGGAACGCGACGTTCACGATGGTCGCGTCGAGGAACGCGAGGAAAGCGCCGGCGGACGCGACGAGAAGAACGCGTCGCCGGGGAACTCGTGCGTCCATGGGCTGACCGCCTCCAGGAGGGACGCCTCGTCGCGCCCGATGCCGACCATGGCGCGCAGCAGTTGACGAAGGCAAGCGTTCGAAGGCCGTCCGGACACATACCACCCGTTGTGACCATGAGGGTCCGGGGCACTCGCAGCGGGCGTACCGTCGCGTCCGGAGGGGGTGGTGGCGTGGCTGACGGCGATCGGCTGCGGCCCTACGTCCCCGGCTTCGTCGTCGAGTGGCTGCGCGAGAGCCCGGCGGTCCGGCACCGCACCGTCGACGGGACCCTCGCCTTCGTCGACGTCTCCGGGTTCACCCGGCTGACCGAGCGGTTGGCAGCCCGCGGCAAGGTCGGCGCGGAAGAGATGAGCGACCTGCTCGACCGCACGTTCGCGGCGCTGCTCGAGGTCGCGTACGCGCAGGGGGCCTGGCTCGTGAAGTGGGGCGGCGACGCTGTCCTGCTGCTGTTCCAGGACGACGGGCACGCCGCTCGCGCGTGCACGGCGGCGGCCGAGATGCGCCGCACGATGGACGTCGTGGGACGGCTGGACACCTCCTGCGGCCCGGTGCGGCTGCGCATCTCGACCGGGGTGCACTCCGGTCGCTTCGACGTCTTCCTGGTGGGCGAGGCGCACCGCGAGCTCGTCCTCACCGGGCCCGGTGCGACCACGACCGCCGCCACCGAGGCCGCCGCCGACGCCGGCCAGGTCGCGGTCAGCCCGTCCACGGCCGCACTGCTGACCCCTGGCCTCGTCCGTCGGCGGGCCGACGGACTGCTCCTGCTGACCCGCTCCCCCGGCAGCACCCCGACGCCGCCGAGGCCCGGTGTCGCGGCAGACGGCGTGGACCTCGCGACCTGCCTGCCGGCGACGACCCGCGCCCACCTGCTGACCGGCGGTGACGACGCTGAGCACCGTCTGGTCGCGGTGGCGTTCGTCGAGTTCTCGGGCGTGGATGCACTTCTCGAGACGCAGGGTCCGGGCGCGGCGACAGCGGCAGTCGACCACGTGCTGCGCGCCTGCCAGACCGCCTGCCTGCGCCACGGGGTGTCGTTCTGGGAGAGCGACATCAGCAAGGACGGCGGCAAGGTGATGCTGGTGGCCGGTGCTCCCGTCAGCACGGGCGACGAGGAGGACGCACTCCTGAGGGTCGCCCGGGACGTCGTGGACGCCGGCGGTGCGCTGTCGGTGCGGATCGGCGTGAACAGCGGCCGGGTGTTCTTCGGGCAGTTCGGCCCGCCGTACCGCCGCACGATGTCGGTCAAGGGCGACGCGGTGAACCTCGCCGCCCGCATCATGGGCAAGGCCGGTGCGGGCGAGGTGCTCGCCGCCGTGGGCGTCGTGGAGCACGCGCGCACGCCCTTCGACCTGCAGCCCGTCCCGCCGTTCCTGGTCAAGGGCAAGACGCAGCCGGTGACGGCATTCCGAGTCGGCGCGCCGCGCGGCGGCGGCGGCGCGTCTGCAGCCGGCCCCGCGCTCGTGGGCCGCGAGCGCGAGCTGGCTCGGCTGAGCGCGGAGTGGCGGATCGCCTCCCACGGGCGGCTCCGCGGGTGCGACCTGGTCGGCGATCCCGGCGTCGGCAAGAGCCGGGTCCTGCACGAGCTCGCGCGTCGCCTCGACGTCCCGGTCGTCCGCATCGGATGCGACCCGTACACCGCCGGCACCGCCTTCCTCCCTCTGCGCCGGGCGCTGCGAGCTCTGGTCGGGCTCACACCCGACGACGCGGCGGACACCGCAGGCAGGGGCCTGCTCGGGCTGCTGCACGACGACGCACCCGACCTGCTGCCCTGGGCGCCGCTGATCGCGACGGTCCTGGGCGCCGACGTGCCGATGACCTCGGCCGTGCGCGCCCTCGACGAGCGCTTCCACGTGCGCCGTCAGCAGGAGGCGGTCGCCGACCTGCTGGTGCACCTGCTCCCTGACCCGACGCTGGTCCTGGTCGACGACGCGCACCTGCTCGACCCGTCCTCGGCGGCCCTGCTGGACCGACTTCCGGAGCGGGCCGGCGCGGCTCCCTGGCTGCTGGTGCGCGCCCGCCGCGACGAGCCGACAGGACCGCCCTCCGACGACGTCGTGCGCCTGGACCTCGGCCCCCTG
>JBKJQM010000091.1:0-12452 GCA_046594005.1 Mycobacteriales bacterium | reverse complement strand
GCCCTGGTGGCCGGTCCGGTCGTGGGCGGACTGCTGGTGGCGGCGTACGGCTGGCCCCCGGTGTTGTGGGTGAACGTGCCGCTGTGCGCGCTCGTCGCGGCTGTGGTGCTGCTGGCGCCGGCCGGTCCGCCGTCGCCGCCGGGGCGGCGCCTGGACCTGCCGGGCCAGCTGCTGGTCGCCGTCGGCCTCGCGAGCGGGACGTACGCCGTGGTGCTCGCCGGCCGTGACGGCCTGGGTAGGCCCGTGGCCGTCGCGGGCGTCGTGGCGGTGCTGTCGCTCGCGGGCTTCGCCGCCGTCGAGCGGCGGACCGCGGACCCGGTGCTGCCGCTCGAGCTGCTGCGGCAGCGCCGCTTCGTCGGCGCGACCGTCGGGGCCTTCGCGGCGTCCCTGGCGGTGTTCGTGCTGCTGGTCTTCGTGTCGGTCTTCCTCCAGCTGGTCGAGCAGCGGGAGGCCCTGGCCGCGGCACTGCGACTGCTGCCGCTGACGGTCGCCCTGGTGCTCACGGCTCCCGTCGCCGGTCGGTGGGCAGCGGCTCGCGGACCGCGGACTCCCGTGGTGACAGGCCTTCTCGTGGCCGCGGCCGGGCTCGCAGGGCTCGCGCTGCGGCTGCGCCAGGAGGTCCCGGACGGCGAGCTCCTGGCGCTGCTCGGCCTCAGCGGCATCGGCATCGGCCTGACCACAGCGCCGGTCGTCGCCGCCTCGCTCGACGCCGTTGCGCGTGCTCGAGCCGGCCTCGCCGCCGCGTCGGTCAACGTCGCGAGGGAGCTCGGCGGAGTCGTCGCGGTCGCCGGGCTCGGCGCTCTGGTGGTCGCGCGCCTGGGCAGCGACCTCACGGCCCGGCTGCTCGAGGTCGGCGTGCCGAGTGCGCGCACCTCGGTGCTGGTCGAGGCCCTGCTGCGCGGGGCGACCGAGCGCGAGGTGCTCGACCTGTCTGGCGGCGAGGTGCCGCTCGGCGCGCTGCTCCGGCTGCGCAGCGCCGCAGAGGCGTCATACGTCGTGTCCGTGCGGCTGGCGCTGGTGGGCGCCACCGTCGTGCTGGTGCTCGCGGCGGCGTTCTGCGCGCGTGCGCTACAGCCCCGCGTGGACCAGCTCCACGACGCGTAGCAGCGCATCGGGGTCGGTGTCCGGCAGCACGCCGTGCCCGAGGTTGAAGACGTGGCCCTCCGCGGCCCGGCCCTGCTCGAGGACCTCGCGGACCTTGCGGGCGATCACGTCGTCGGGCGCGAACACCAGCGTCGGGTCCAGGTTGCCCTGTACCGCCTTGCCGGGGCCGATCCGCCGGACGGCGTCCGACAGCGGGACGCGCCAGTCGACGCCGACGACGTCCGCACCGGCCTGGCCCATGTCGTGCAGCAGCTCGCCGGTGCCGACGCCGAAGTGGATGCGCGGGACGTCGGCGACGCCGGCGAGGACCCGCGCGGAGTGCGGCTGCACGAGGGCGCGGTAGTCGGTGGCGGGCAGCGCGCCGACCCAGGAGTCGAACAGCTGCACCGCACTGGCGCCCGCGTCGACCTGCACGCGCAGGAAGCCGAGGGTGATGGTCGCCAGCCGGTCCAGCAGCTTCGCCCACAGGTCGGGTTTGCCGTACATCAGCGCCTTGGTGGCAGCGTGGTTCTTGCTGGGGCCGCCCTCGACCAGGTAGCTGGCGAGGGTGAAGGGCGCACCGGCGAAGCCGATCAGCGGCGTGGCCCCCAGCTCCACGACGAGGTTCGCGACGGCCTCGGTGATGTACGGGACGTGCTCCGGCGTCAGCTCGGGCAGCCGGTCGAGGTCGGCCTCCGTGCGGAAGGGCTGCGCCACCACAGGACCGACCCCCGGGACGATGTCGAGGTCCACGCCGACGGCCTTGAGGGGCACCACGATGTCGCTGAAGAAGATGGCCGCGTCGACGCCGTAGCGCCGCACCGGCTGCAGCGTGATCTCGGTGACGAGGTCGGGGGTCGCGCAGGCGTCGAGCATCTCGTTGCCCTCGCGGAGAGCGCGGTACTCCGGCAGCGCGCGGCCCGCCTGGCGCATGAACCAGACCGGGGTGTGCGGGACGGGCTCGCGCCGGCAGGCCCGGAGGAACGCGCTGTCGTGCGGGGTGGCAGTCATCGCCCCGATGGTCCCACGGGCCCCACGGCGCGCCTCCCGGGTCCTGTCGGAGGCCGGTGGCACCGTGAGCGGCAGTCGAGACGAGGAGGTGCGGGATGATGTCGACCGAGATGCGCTTCTGCCCGGAGTGCGCGGACGAGCGGCCGTTCGAGGTGCCGCCGTGCGAGGACGGCCACGGGACCGACTGCCTCGACCTGGCTTGCGGCGACTGCGGCTTCGCGATCGTCGTCGGCGTCATGCTGGCCGGCGACACCGTCCTCGTGGAGCTCGTCGCCGCCTGAGCGTCCGCTCGACCAGGCTCATGGCCGGCGCACGTCGACCACGACGCGGGCCGGGTCGGCGAGGCGGAACACCCGGAACGGCGCCTTGATGGACGTGCCGATGAAGGCGTCGTACTGCCCCTCGTAGACCGCTCCCAGCACGACCTGCTCGACGAGGTCGGCGTCGGCGGGGACGGCCGGGTCGGCGCCCACCTCGTCGACGCCGGTGTCCATCGGGTAGCCGGTGCCCGTGATCGTGACCGACAACGTGAATGGCCCGCGGACAGCCACCTCCTCGCCGGAGCCCTGCGAGGTGGCCTTGTCGACGTACTCCACGCGCCAGCCGGGGGCGCCGGCCTTTTTGCCGGCCAGCTCGAAGACCACCCGGTCGTAGCCGCTCTGCCGCGCGACGCGCACGGCCCGCACCGTCAGCGGCCCACCGGTGGCCTCCTGCTCGTCGACCGCGATGTCGGCGGCGAAGGGCGACGCAGCGGTGGGCGCCGCCGTGGTCTGGGCGGAGGACGGCGACGGCACGGCCTGCGGGCTCGGCGCCGCGGTGCCGGGTGCGACCGACGAGGAGGCCACCGGTGTGCCCGCGGGGTCGTCGCTGCACGCCGCCAAGGATGCCGAGAGGGCCAGGCAGAGCAGGGTGGCGCCGGTACGGGTCATGCCGCCGATCGTCCTCGCCCGACTGGCCCAGGTCACGGGCGACAGGCCGGTCGAGGCCGACCCGTGACGTGCCTCAACCGGCGGCGAGCAGCACCACGCCGGCCATCGCGAGCACGACGCCGCCGAGCTGGATGCCGGCGAGCCGCTCGGCGTGGAAGCGCCGGGCCAGCAGGACGGTGACCACCGGGTACAGCGACGCGAGCACCGACGCGACGCTGACCAGGTCGGACTGCGAGGCCAGGGCGTAGGTCCCGTTGGCACCGACGTCGAAGGCGCCGATGGTGGCGAGCACCGGCAGGTCCGTGCGGGTGGCGCCCAGGCGGAAGCCGCGGCGGCGCGCCACCAGGACCAGCAGCAGCCCGAGGAGCCCCACGCTCACCAGCCGCATGGTCAGCAGCGTCATCACGACGACAGCGGTCGAGCCCTCGTCGCTGGCGCGGGCGACCAGCAGCAGCACCACGCCGAAGCCGAGGGCTGCCACTCCCGCCAGGACCAGGGGACGGGCCCCCGCTGCGCCGCTCAGCTCCGGGCCGCTGGCCAGCACGACGCCGACGACCGCGACGGCGATCCCCAGCAGCCGCAGCGCGCCAGGGCGCTCGCCGTCGAGGAGCCCGGCGGCCACGGGCACCACGACGCCCAGCGCGGCGATCGGCGCGACGACCCCCATCGTGCCGGTGGCCAGCGCCCGGTAGAACGCTCCCAGGCCGACGACCCCGGCGACGCCCGCGAGCGCTGCGGGACCCAGGTAGGACCGCTCGAGGCCGAAGCCGCCGAGCGCCGCCGCGAGCGGTAGGAGGGCCAGCAGCGCCACCAGCTGGCTGCCGCCGAGGACGGTCCCGGCGGGGAGCCGCCGCGCGGCCGTACCGCCCAGGAAGTCCGACGTGCCCCACAGCAGGCTCGACAGCAGGGCGAGGAGGGCAGCCACCGCGACAGGCTAGGACCGGCGCGCCGAGGCGCCGGGCCGCCGCTGCCGACCTACTCTCCGCACGTGCCCCTCCCGCTGGAGCTTCCCGCTGTGCCGGAGCCGTTCCGCGCCGCGCTGGTCGGTCTCCGCAGCGTCCTGGCCGAACCCGGCCGGCCGCGGCTGTCGCTCACCGAGGTGCCGGGCCCGAAGCGCCTGGCCCCGTTCTCCGTGGCCGTGGCCGCCGAGATCCGCGACGCGGACGACGAGCAGGTCGCCAGCGGGCGGTTCGTGGTGCTGCACGACCCGGCCGGCCAGGACGGCTGGCGTGGCGACACGCGCGTGGTCGCCTTCGTGTCGGCCGACGTCGAGGCCGAGATGGCCGCGGACCCGGCGCTGGCGCAGGTCGGGTGGAGCTGGCTGACCGAGTCGCTGCAGGACCGGGGGGCTCTGCACACGGCCGCCGGCGGCACCGTGACGCGGACCGTGTCCTGCCGCTTCGGGCAGCTGGAGGACGCCGACGAGGCCAGCGAGGTGGAGGTCCGCGCCTCCTGGACGCCGCTGGCCGATGCCGACGGCTCCCTCGACCTCGGCCTGCACCTGCGCGCCTGGTGCGACCTGCTGTGCGCGACGGCTGGCCTGCCGCCGGTAGGAGTCGTCCGGCTGCGCCGCGGCTGACCCCTCCCCCGCGATGATCTTCCGCATCTGGTCGGCGACACGCCGCAGCGGACCGCACGACGGTGACGCTCGGCGGGTGGAGCTCGGCGGGTGGAGGTCGCTCAGACGGGCGTGCGCTGCGCCGGGGCGACCGTTGCGAGGTCCGGCGCGACCTGCGACGAGCGGGGAAGGCGCAGCCGCAGCAGCGTGCCCTCGCCCTCGCGGCTGACCACCTCGAGCCCGCCGCCGGACAGCCGGGCGCGCTCGCGCAGCAGGCCGAGGCCGACGTGCCGACCGCGGTCCGGACGCACGGCCGACGGGTCGAACCCGGGCCCCTCGTCGCGCACCGTCGCGACAACGGCGTCCTGGTCGACCTCGAGGCACAGCCAGGCGTCGTCGACGTCGGCGTGCTTCACGACGTTGAGCAGCGCCTCCTGGAAGAACCGGTAGGCGGTGACGGCCGCGGCCAGCGGCAGCGGGTACGGCGACTGCGGCCACTCGACGTGCACGTCCAGGCCGTAGCGCGCGCGCACGTCGGCCCGCAGACCGCCCACCGCCGAGGCCAGGTCACCCTCGCGCAGCGCGGGCGGCCGGGTGCGGGCCATGACGGCGCGCACCTGCTCCTCGGCGTCCTCCACGTAGTCGGTCAGCTTGGCGATGTCCTCGGCAGACGTGGGCTTGGCGGCGAGCAGGCCGCGCGCGATCATCAGCGACTGGGCGACCGTGTCGTGCAGCTCCGCGGCGAGCTGGCCGCGCGCGCCCTCCTCGGCGGCGACCAGGCCGGACAGCAGCTCGAACACCCCCGCGCCGGCGTTGGCGGCCTCGACGCGGTGCCGCTCCCCCAGCTCGTCCGCGACGCGCACCCGCAGGTGCAGGGCGTCGAGCACCCGGGCCAGCTCGGCGAGCTCGCTCGACAGCCGTACGGCCGACGCGCGGTCGCCCGGCCGCCCGATCGGGGCCGACGGCTCGCGGACGCGGCGCAGCGCATCGGCGTGCAGGCCGCGCAGCGCGCCGGCGACGTGGGTGGCGGCCAGGACGCTGACCAGCGAGAGCAGCAGGCCGACGACGGCCCCCGCGGCGAGCGCCTCGGCGTGGTCGGCGCCGACGTCCCCGAGCACTGCCAGCACGACCCCGGTGGTGGCCGCGGTGGCCAGGACCGAGCCGCCGCACAGCAGGCCCGCCCAGGCCGCGAGCGGCAGGCTGGCCCGCCGGCGCGGTGCGGTCATCGCAGCACGCCAGTCGTCGTCCAGTCGGTCGTGGCCCGCAGCGGCGGCGCGTCCTCGGAGGCCTGCAGCAGGTCGGGCTCGGCGGCCAGCGCGATGGCGCCCAGCAGCGAGGCGACCGCCCGCTCGACCAGGTGCAGCTCTTCCACGATGTCCTCGACGCCGCCCGAGGTCTCGGCGAGGCGGGCCAGCCGGTCGGCGGACTCACGCAGCACCACCAGCGACGGGGCCGTGGCCGAACCCAGGTCGGACAGCGCCTTGGCCGCTTCGCCGGCGACCTCGGCCCGCTCGTTCGCGGCCTGCGACCGGGCGGCGAGGTCGGCGACCTGCAGCCAGGCCTCGGCCTGGCCGACCAGGACCTCGACCAGGCGCAGCTCGTTGCGGTCGAACGTCGCGGACTCGGCTCCGCGACAGGCGCGCAGGACGGCGAGGGGGTTCTCCGGGTCGCCGAGGACGGCGCAGACGTACGGGCGGGTGCCCTCGCGGCCGACGTGCACGCCGCGCTCGCCGAGGGCGCGCAGCACCCAGGGCTCGTCGAAGGCCTCTGTGGTGACGCGCCGCCGTTCGGGCACGCCCGACTCGTCGCCGGCGAAGCGGACCGGTCCGTCGGGGGCGAGCAGGATGAGCTCGACGTCGGCGCCGCCCAGCAGCCGCGCGGCCGCGGTCACGACGACGTGGGCGCTGACGTCCTGCGAGCGACCCGCCTCGCGCTCCTGACCGCGGGCCAGCTCGGCGAACAGCCGCGCCTCCGCGCTGCGGCGGGTCGACTGGTCGTACGAGGACCACAGCAGGGCCAGCGGCACCACGAGGCCGAGCAGGCCCAGCGGGGCCTCGGTCGCGAGGAACGCCGCGAGCAGGCCGATCGAGGAGTTGCCGGCCGTGTGCAGCGCCGAGAGCGGGGCGCTCGAGACGACCAGCGACCGGAAGGGCCGGTTGGACGTCAGGGACACCGCGACGGCGACGAGCAGGTAGTTGACCGACCAGAACACGGCCAGCCCTGCGCAGGCGCCCGCCGTCCCGCCGCCGACGGCCGCCGCCAGGGCCTGCCCGAGGGCGGTGGCCGCGACGAACTGCGCGACGTTGAACTCCTGCTTCAGGCGCGGCTGGTGCCGGAAGCCCTGCGCCAGCGCGACCCCGACGCCGACGGCCAGCACGGCCCAGGCGCCGGTGCTGACGACGAAGGCGGCGCCGATCGCGCCCTCGGTGAGCGAGAACGTCCAGCGCTGGCGACCGAACTGGAGGTGGACGACGGCCACCTCGGACGCCAGGACGACGAGGGCGAGCAGCGGGGCGGCGTACAGCGGCACGTCGCCCCAGCCGGACAGCACGCCGGTGACGACGGCGACGAGCAGGCTCGCGAAGGCGACGCGCCGGACGGTGCCGGCGGGTCCGCGGGTGCGTCTCATCGGTCGCCCCCATCAGCCCGGGACCAGGAGTTGGCAGACCAGGAGTTGGCAGACCCGGAGTTGGCAGACCAGCTGTTGGCGGACCAGCTGTTGGCGGACCAGGAGTTCGCGGACCAGCTGTTAGCGGACCACGAGTTGGCCGACCAGCTGTTGGCGTCGAAGCCGCTCTCCCCCGAGGCGTCACCGCCCGCAGCGGCCGGCTCGGCAGGCGTGCCGCCGCCGCCGGAGATGGCGGTGGACGAGGTGACGCGCAGCAGGCCGGCACCGTCACGGCTGCCGGGCAGCGGCCGGGCAGCGTTGCGCAGGGCGGCCTTGACCTGTGCGGGCGTGGCGTCGGGGCGCTTGGCCAGCAGGAGAGCGGCGACGCCGCTGGTGACGGCAGTGGCCTGGCTCGTGCCGGTGCCGCGCCACAGCGCGCCGGAGCGGGAGCCGGGGTTGGCCTTGGCGATGACGCTGTCAGGGGGCAGGAGCCCGAGGACGCTGACGCCGTTGGCCACCACGTCCGGCTTGTGCACCCCGGCGACCTGCGCGCTGCCGCTGAAGGCGGCCACGGAGGCGGCCTTGCCGGTCAGGTCGGCGGCGCCGACAGTCAGGGCGCGCGGCGTGAAGCCCGGGTCGCCGACGACGCCGGCGTCGTTGCCGGCCGAGACGACGACGGTGACGCCGGCGTCGCGCATGGCGTCGACGGCGTCGGTGAGCGGGTCAGCGCCGTACGCCGTGCCCGGGCGCTCGTGGCTGAAGGACAGGCTGGCCACGTCGACCTGGCCGGGGTGCGAGGCGACCCAGTCGAGCCCGCCGAGCACCTGCGACAGGGAGGTGCTGCCGTCGGGCTCGGCCACGCGGACCACGAGGACGGTGGCGCCGGGGGCGACGCCGAGCGGCGCGCCGTCGTCGACCGGCCCGCCGGCGAGGACGGAGGCCATGAAGGTGCCGTGCCCGTACCCGTCGACCAGCGGCCCGTCGGCGTCGGAGCTGTCGTAGGCGTCCACGAGCCGCCCGCTCGCCCGGTCGAGGGCGACGGTGTCGCTGACGCCGGTGTCGACGACCGCCACCCGCACGCCGCGGCCGGCGCCGGGACAACCCGCCCGTCCGCCGAGGCCCGTGGCGGCGGGGACACCCGGCCCCGCGGCCGCCGAGCCGGTCAGCTGCAGCGGGCCGTCGGGGCTCACGCCGCGTACGCCGGGCTCCGCCGCCAGTCGGCGCACCGCAGCCGGGGAGCCGTCGACGACGACCATGCCGAGCGCGGGCAGCGACCGCACGACGTCGACGCCGTGCAGGGCGCGGGCGCCGTCCAGCAGGACGACCGCCCGGACGGGTGCGGCGACCGCCGGGAGCGCCAGCGCCGCGGCGGCGAGCCCGAGCAGGGCGACACCGGTGGTGCGGGCGCGGCAGGACGCGAGAGGAGGCACCTCGTGGTGTTCGGCAGGTCGGCACCTGGAGCACAGTGCGCGCGCAGACTTTCGCCCAGATGGAGCAGTGCTGCGCCGTCGGGCTACAGGAGCGCCGCTGCGCGGCCGAAGAGGACGCGACGCACCTCAACAGACAGCGGAGGACACGGTGACAGCCGGTCTCGACAGCGCGCTCGACAGCATTCCCACCCAGCAGAGCAGCACCGAGACCCCGGGCTTCTCGGCGATGGTCGTCGACGACCACCCGCTGGTGCGGGAGTCGATGGTCGCCCGCCTCAAGCTCATGGGCGCCCGCGAGGTCGTCGAGGCCGCCACGATCGGCGAGGCGCGGGCCCGGGCCCACGTCTCCGGTCCGCGCGAGCTGTGCGTGCTCGACCTCGGCCTGCCCGACGGCTCCGGCCTGGACCTGCTGGCCGACCTGCGCGCTGCCGGCTGGCAGCGCCTGGTCGTGCTGTCCGCCGCCGACGACCCCTACTCCGTGCGGGCGGCGTTCGTCGCCGGCGCGCAGGGCTACCTGCTCAAGTCCGCCTCGCCGCTGGTCGTCGCCGACGGCGTGCGCCGGGTGCTGGACGGCGGCGTGTACGCCGACCCCTCCGTCGCGTCCCTGCTCGCCGCCGGACTGCGCGGCGGCCCGGTCGAGTCGGGCGTCGGCGAGCTGTCCGGCCGGGAGATCGAGGTCCTGCGGCTGGTCGCGGACGGCCAGTCCAACAAAGAGATCGGCGAGCAGCTGGGCCTGTCGGCGCTGACCGTGAAGAGCCACCTGGCCCGCATCGCCCGCAAGCTCGGCACCGGCGACCGCGCCGAGATGGTCGCGATGGCGATGCGCGGCGGCGTCATCCGCTAGGACGAGCGCGGCGGGTCCGGACTCGGGCCTGGAGATCAGCACGTACCCTCCCTGCTTGTGACAACGACCCTGCCGGGTCACGAGGGGGGTGCGTCCGGCTCCGAGCCCTCCCCTGAGGACGGCGTGGAGCTGCTGCTCGCCCCTCGCGACGGGGTCCCGCCGGTCGTCGAGACCGCCGCTGCGCTGGCCGAGGTCGTCGAGCGCTTCGCCGCCGGCACCGGCCCGACCGCCGTCGACGCCGAGCGCGCGTCCGGCTACCGCTACTCCCAGCGGGCCTACCTGGTGCAGCTGCGCCGCGAGGGCGCCGGCACCGCGATGATCGACCCGATCGGGTGCCCCGACCTGTCGGAGCTGTCGGCGGTGATCGCCGACGACGAGTGGGTGCTGCACGCCGCCAGCCAGGACCTCGCCTGCCTGGCCGAGGTCGGCCTGGTGCCGACCCGGGTCTTCGACACCGAGCTCGCCGGCCGGCTTGCCGGCTTCGAGCGGGTGGGGCTCGGCGCCATGGTGGAGAACGTCCTCGGGCTGCGGCTCGAGAAGGGCCACTCCGCCGCCGACTGGTCCACCCGCCCGCTGCCCGAGGCCTGGCTGGTCTACGCGGCCCTCGACGTCGAGGTCCTCGTGGAGCTGCGCGACCGGCTGGAGGCCGAGCTGCGCGAGCAGGGCAAGCTCGAGCTCGCACACGAGGAGTTCGAGGCGGTCCGGCTCGCGCCGGCCCCCGCGCCGCGCATCGACCCGTGGCGCCGCACCTCCGGGATCCACCGGATGCGCAACCGCCGCCAGCTGGCCGCCGTCCGCGCGCTGTGGGAGGTCCGGGACGCCATGGCCCGCCGCCGCGACACCGCCCCCGGCCGGATCCTGCCCGACGCCGCCCTCGTCGCCGCCGTGCAGGCCGACCCCCAGACGCAGGCCGCCCTGCTCGAGCTGCCGGTCTTCGGCGGCCGCTCCACCCGCCGGCACGTCGAGACGTGGTTCGGCGCGCTGGAGGCGGCGCGGGCGCTCCCTGAGGCCGAGCTGCCGCTGCCGGTGCCGGTCGGCGACGGGCCGCCGCAGGCCAACCGCTGGGCCGAGCGCGACCCCGTCGCCGCTCGGCGCCTCGCCCGGGTGCGCGGCGTCGTGACCGCGCTCGCCGAGGACCTCGGCATGCCGCAGGAGAACCTCGCGCAGCCCGAGGCCGTACGCCGCCTGGCCTGGACCCCGCCGGAGCCCTGCGACGAGGCCACCGTCGCCGCGGCCCTGCGGTCGAACGGCGCGCGCGAGTGGCAGGTCCTGCGCGTGGCCGCGGCCCTGGCCGAGGTGCTGCCCGACCCGCCGCCCGGGCCGGAGGACGCCGAGCCGGCCCAGGGGCGCCGTCCCCGTCGCCCGGCAGCGGTCCCCGAGGACGCGCCGGACACCGTGGTCCCCGAGGACGCGCCGGACACCGTGGCGGCCGAGGCGGCACCGGAGCCCCTGACCGACGCTGCGCCCGCGCCCCGACGACGCCGCCGCGCGACCTCCCCCGTGCAGACGCCGGGAGCGTCACCGCCCTTCTCCGACGGCGCGGCCCCCGCCGACGGCACCTGAGCACGACGGTGCCCGACCCGGTCCTGCGCACCGAGCGGCTGGTCCTGCGCCCGGTCACTGCTGCGCTGGCCGCTGCTCTGCTCGACGGCACGGCGGACCTGGGGTGCGCTCCGGGCTTCCCTCGCGACGACGACCGCGACGTCCTGCGCGGCGTCGCCGCCTCCGGGCAGGACGCCGCCGGGGTGTGGGCGGTCGAGCACGAGGGCGCCCTGGTCGGCAGTCTCGGCGTCGCCGGCCCGGTGAGCCCGGAGGGCGACCAGGAGCTCGGCTACGGGCTGGTCGACGCCGCGCACGGCCAAGGCCTGGGCACCGAAGCCGTCGGCGCGATGTGCGCGGTGCTGGAGCGGCGCGAGGGCGTACGCCGGCTGACCGCCGAGGTGCTGCCGGGCAACGAGGCGTCGGTGCGCCTGCTGCGGCGGCTGGGCTTCGTCGAGGTGGACGGCGGCAGCGCGCCGCACGTGCTCATGGCGCGGGCCGCGCCGGGCCTGCCGCCGGTGCGCCAGCGCATCGCCGGCCGCCACGTCTGCTGACCGGCTGCACCGGCCGGACGTGGCAGTGGGTGACCGAGGCCCCCCTCGGACCTCGGCCACCCACTGGTCTAGGGGCGCCGGCGGAGGGCGACGAGCCACATCTCGAGTGCCTGGACGCCCAGCCGGGCCTCCTGGTCGAGCTGGCGGCCGGCGGGCACCAGTCGGCTGGCGCCGGCCGGCGGGCAGTCGTCCGCGGGCAGAGGGGGGCGTACGGGCGACAGCTCATGGGCCAGCCAGGTGGCGAGGACGCCGACGACGACCACGGACAGGACGACGACCATGAGCGTCGCGTCCAGTGCGGTGCTCGTCCCGATCACGTCTGGTCGTCCTCCGGTCGTGCGCCGTCCCGCGGACCACGACCGTGCACCAGCCGCCGGCGCGGTGCAGCAGAACCTGGGAAGACCGTCCGAACGGACTAGTGCGCTGGTCCTTCTAGGGGCTGCGCGGCAGGTCGACCGTCACGGTCAGCCCACCGGTCGGCCGGGCCAGCGCCGTCGCGGTGCCACCGTGCACCTGCGCCACCGCCCGCACGATGGCGAGGCCCAGCCCGGCGCCCTGCCGAGACGTGCGGGCGGTCCCGTGGCGCCGGAACGGCTCGAACAGCGCCGACACCTCCTCGGGCGGCACCACCGGGCCGGAGCTCTCCACCGCGAGGCGGGCGCGGCCCTCGACGGTGGCCGTGTCGACCCGCAGCCAGCCACCGTCGACGTTGTGCCGGACGGCGTTCTCGACGAGGTTGCCCGCGAGCCGCTCCAGCAGCCCGCGGTCCCCCAGCACCCCGGCCGGCGCGCAGGCGCTGGCCACCTGCAGCCCGCGCTGCTCGATCTCCCCGGCGACCGCCGACAGCGCCGCGGCAGCGACGTCCGGCAGCTCCACGCGCTCACGGTGCGGCAGGC
>JBKJQM010000071.1:0-3685 GCA_046594005.1 Mycobacteriales bacterium | reverse complement strand
CTCGCGAAGTGGCACGCCGCCTCGCCCGAGCCGGTGGAGCTTCCGTTCAAGCCCGCGCGCGTCATCCTTCAAGACTTCACGGGCGTGCCGGTGCTCGTCGACATCGCGGCGATGCGCGCCGCCGTCGCGCGGATGGGCGGCGACCCGAAGCGGATCAACCCGCTCGTCCCGGTCGATCTCGTCATCGATCACTCGGTGCAGGTCGACGCGTACGGGACGCCGGCCGCGCTCAGCATCAACGCGAAGATCGAGTTCGCCCGGAACCGCGAGCGCTACGAGTTCCTCCGCTGGGGCCAGGCCAACGTGCAGAGCTTCCGCGCCGTGCCGCCGGCGACGGGCATCGTCCACCAGGTGAACCTCGAGTTCCTCGCGACCGCCGTGATGCAGGGCAAGGACGCGCAGGGCGACGTCGCCTACCCGGATTCGCTCGTCGGCACCGACTCGCACACGACGATGATCAACGGCCTGGGCGTGCTCGGCTGGGGCGTCGGCGGCATCGAAGCGGAGGCCGCGATGCTCGGCCAGCCGGTGTCGATGCTCATTCCGAAGGTCGTCGGCTTCAAGCTCGTGGGCCAGCTTCCTGCGGGCGCAACGGCGACCGACCTGGTGCTCACCGTCACCGAGCTGCTGCGCAAGCAGGGCGTCGTCGGCAAGTTCGTCGAGTTCTACGGCCCCGGCGTCTCGAACGTGCCGCTGGCCGACCGCGCCACGATCGGCAACATGAGCCCGGAGTACGGCTCGACCTGCGCGATCTTCCCGGTCGACGAGGAGACGCTGGCCTACCTGCGCCTGACCGGCCGTCCGGAGCAGACGGTCGCCCTTGTGGAGGCGTACGCCAAGGAGCAGGGCATGTGGCACGACCCGGCCGCCGAGCCGCGTTTCTCCGAGCGGGTCGAGCTGGACCTGTCGACGATCGTGCCGTCGCTCGCCGGGCCGAAGCGCCCGCAGGACCGCGTGCCGCTGTCGGACGCCAAGGCGATGTTCCGCACCGCGCTGGCCGACTACGCCACCACCGCCCCGGCCCCCGCCGCCGGGACCGGTGTCGACGAGGCCAGTGCCGAGTCCTTCCCGGCCTCCGACCCGGCCGCGCCGGGCACGTCCGACGACTCCCCCGCTCCGGCAGCCCACAACGGCGCCGGCGACGCGGTGCACGACCGGCCGAGCAACCCGGTCGCCGCCACCCTCGCCTCGGGCGAGCAGGTCACGATCGACCACGGCCACGTGGCCATCGCGGCCATCACGAGCTGCACGAACACCAGCAACCCGTACGTCATGGTCGGCGCCGGCCTGCTCGCGAAGAACGCCGTGGAGAAGGGGCTCTCGAGCAAGCCGTGGGTCAAGACGACCCTGGCGCCCGGCTCCAAGGTCGTCACCGACTACTACGAGGCGGCGGGCCTGAACCCCTACCTCGACAAGCTCGGGTTCCAGACCGTCGGCTACGGCTGCACGACCTGCATCGGCAACAGCGGTCCGCTGCCCGAGGAGGTCAGCGCCGCGGTGAACGAGGGCGACCTGGCCGTGGTGTCGGTGCTGTCCGGCAACCGCAACTTCGAGGGCCGCATCAACCCGGACATCAAGATGAACTACCTCGCGTCACCGCCGCTGGTCGTGGCGTACGCCCTGGCCGGCTCGATGGACATCGACATCACGACCGAGCCGCTCGGCAACGACCAGGACGGGAACCCCGTGTTCCTCAAGGACATCTGGCCGTCCGCGCAGGACGTCGCCGCTGTCGTCGGCGAGGCCATCACCAGCGAGATGTACGCCTCGTCCTACGCCGACGTGTTCGCCGGCACCGAGCGCTGGCAGGCCATCGAGGTCCCGCAGGGCGACGCCTTCACCTGGGACCCGAGCTCGACCTACGTGCGCAAGCCCCCGTACTTCGACGGCATGGAGCGCGAGCCCAAGGCGCTCACCGACATCACCGGCGCGAAGGTCCTCGCGGTGCTCGGCGACTCGGTGACGACCGACCACATCTCCCCCGCCGGCAACATCCGCAAGGACAGCCCGGCCGGCGCGTACCTGCAGGAGAACGGCGTCGAGGCCAAGGACTTCAACAGCTACGGCTCACGCCGCGGCAACCACGAGGTCATGATCCGCGGCACGTTCGCCAACATCCGCCTGCGCAACCAGCTCGCCCCCGGCACCGAGGGCGGCTTCACCGTCAAGGACGGCGAGCAGACGACCATCTACGAGGCGTCGCAGGCCTACCAGGCCGAGGGCACGCCCCTCGTGATCCTCGCGGGCAAGGAGTACGGCTCCGGCTCCTCGCGCGACTGGGCCGCCAAGGGCACCGCGCTGCTCGGTGTCCGGGCCGTCATCGCCGAGTCCTACGAGCGCATCCACCGCAGCAACCTGATCGGGATGGGCGTCCTGCCGCTGCAGTTCAGCGACGGCGAGAGCGCCGCGTCGCTCGGCCTCACCGGCTCGGAGACGTTCACCATCGAGGGCATCGCCGGGACCGACTCGATCCCGCGCCAGCTGACGGTCAAGGCCGACGACACGACCTTCACGGTGACGGTGCGCATCGACACTCCCGGTGAGCAGGGCTACTACCGGCACGGCGGGATCATGCCGTACGTCCTGCGCTCGCTGCTCTAGCTCCGAACGCACCTTCCGCTGATCATCCGCAGCATCCGTGCGCACTGGCGGTCCTGGACAGGGCCGTTGCGCATCGATGCTGCGGATGATCAGCGGGGTGGCTCGGCGCGGTCGGCAGCCGCCGAGCGCGACAGGGGCGATACTGGTCACGTGCCGGTCTGCCCGCGAGAGCGGTCGCGTCAGTGCCCGTCCCCACCGGGGCCGTCAGCCACTGTCGCGTCCTCGCAGCCGGGGCGGCACCGTCGGACCCGGGCGACCGGTCGACCCGGCGCAGCACCGGCACGTCCCCACTGACGAAGGACCTCCAGTGACCCCGCCCCGCTCCGCCCGCACCGTCGACGACACCGCCGTCACCTCTGCGCCCGCCCCCGCTGCTGCCGACGCCAAGAAGGCCGCGAAGAAGGCGCCGGCCAAGAAGCCGGCCGTCGTCGCTGCCGCCCCCGACGCCGAGCCCACTCCCGAGGAGCTCGCGGCCGACCTCGCGCTCGACCCCGCCGCCCTCGAGGCGGAGCTGGCCACGGCCCCGGCGGCCGAGGGCGCCGTGCTCGACCCTGCCGTCATCGCTGCCGCCGACCCGGCGCTCGCCGCGGTCGCCGGCGCTCCGGCCGTCGCGGACGACGACGACGAGGACGACGAGGACGACGACGAGACCCCGAAGCCGCCGTCGGACGACGACGACGACGAGGACGAGAAGAAGCCGCTCGCCGCCGAGGGCGAGGTCGGCATCTCGACCGACCTCGTGCGCGCCTACCTCAAGGAGATCGGCAAGGTCCCGCTGCTGACCGCCGAGCTCGAGGTCGAGCTGGCCCAGCGCATCGAGGCCGGCCTGTTCGCCGCCGAGAAGATCCGTCAGGCCGAGGCGGGCGAGGCCGCCAAGCTCTCCGCCGCCCTGCGCCGCGACCTGGACTGGCTGGTCGTCGACGGCGGCAAGGCCAAGCGCCACCTGCTCGAGGCCAACCTGCGCCTTGTGGTCTCCATCGCCAAGCGCTACCTGGGTCGCGGGATGCTGTTCCTCGACCTGATCCAGGAGGGCAACCTCGGCCTGATTCGCGCGGTCGAGAAGTTCGACTACACCAAGGGCTAC
>JBKJQM010000075.1:0-4144 GCA_046594005.1 Mycobacteriales bacterium | reverse complement strand
CAGTCCGAGCTGGTCGCCAACGAGGAGCAGCCGGTGCTGTCCGGCGACCCCCGGGTGTCGGAGGCGCTGAAGGCCCCCCTGGTCGCCGTGGAGAGCGACGTCGAGCAGCACGGTGCGCTGCTGGTGCACCGCACGCGGGAGAGCGGGCTGCTCATGGCGGCCGGCATGGACCACGTCGTGGAGGCCCCGGGCCGCGTGCAGGAGGAGACCGACGCGCGCGAGGACTGGGCGCGTACGACCGTCGTCTGCGTCCTGCAGCCCGGAGAGCGGCTGAAGGTCGTGAAGCTGCTGGCGTACGGCTGGTCCAGCGTGCGGTCCACCCCCGCCGTGCGCGACCAGGTGGCAGGAGCGCTGACCAGCGCCCGCTTCAGCGGGTGGGACGGCCTCGTGCAGGGGCAGCGCGAGTACCTCGACGAGTTCTGGGACGGCGCCGACGTCGAGGTCGACGGCGACCCCGTCGTGCAGCAGGCGGTGCGCTTCGGGCTGTTCCACGTCCTGCAGTCCGGCGCACGCGCGGAACGACGCCCGATCCCCGCCAAGGGCCTCAGCGGACCGGGCTACGACGGCCACGCCTTCTGGGACACCGAGGGCTTCGTGCTCGCGACGCTGACCGCGACGGCGCCGAGCGCAGCCGCTGACGTCCTGCGGTGGCGGCACTCGACGCTCGACCTGGCGCGCGAGAGGGCTCGCCAGCTGGGACTGGCCGGCGCCGCGTTCCCGTGGCGGACCATCCGGGGCCAGGAGTGCTCGGCCTACTGGCCGGCCGGGACCGCGGCGTTCCACATCAACGCCGTGATCGCCTACGCCGTCGACCGCTACCGGCTCGCGACCGGCGACGAGCACTTCGAGGTCGAGTGCGGCGTGGAGCTGCTGGTCGAGACGGCGCGGCTGTGGATCTCAGCCGGTCACCACGACGTGCACGGTGCGTGGCACGTGGACGGGGTGACGGGTCCGGACGAGTACACCGCCCTCGTCAACGACAACGTGTTCACCAACCTCATGGCCGCACGCAACCTGCGCGCTGCGGCCGCGGCGTGCGAGCGGCACCCGAAGCTGTCCCGCGAGCTCGGGGTCACGACCGAGGAGGCCGCGACGTGGCGGGACGCCGCAGCCGCCGTGCACATCCCGTACGACGAGGCGCTCGGGGTGCACCCGCAGTCGGAGTCGTTCACCCGCTACGACGAGTGGGACTTCGAGGCCTCGCGCGACGACTACCCGCTGCTGCTGCACGCGCCGTACTTCCAGCTGTACCGCAAGCAGGTCATCAAGCAGGCCGACCTGGTGCTGGCGATGCACTGGTGCCCGGAGGCCTTCACCGAGGAGCAGAAGGCCCGCAACGTCGACTACTACGAGCGGCGCACCGTGCGGGACTCCTCGCTGTCGGCGTGCACGCAGGCGGTGATGTGCGCCCGCGTGGGCCACCTCGACCTCGCGCACGACTACCTGCACGAGGCCGCGCTCGTGGACCTGGCCGACCTGCACGGCAACGCCCGCGACGGTCTGCACATGGCGTCGATGGCCGGGGCGTGGGGGGCGCTCGTGGACGGCTTCGGCGGCGTCACCCTCACGACGACCGGGCTGTCGGTCGACCCGCAGCTGCCCGACGGCATGACCCGGCTGGCCTTCCGGCTGCGCTACCAGGGCATGCGGCTGCTCGTCGAGATCACCCCCGGCGAGGTGGTGCTCAGGCTCCACGACGGCGGAGGCGCAGCGATCGACGTCGTCGTCGCCGGCGAGGCCGCGCAGCTCACGGCTGACGAGCCCGTGGTGCTGCCGTGGACGCGGCGCAAGCCGCTGCTGCCGCGGCCCTCGCAGCCGGTCGGCCGCGAGCCCGTCAGCCGGGACTAGCGGTGCGCCTGGTGGTGCTGGCCGAGGCCTCCGCCGCGGTCGCCGCCACCTCATCCCGGTCGGCGAAGGTCGCGCGGCTGGCAGAGGTCCTGCGGTCGGCCGCAGCGGACGAGGTGGCGGTCGCCGTGCAGTACCTCGCCGGCGAGCTCCGCCAACGCCGGACCGGTGTCGGGCACCGCTCGCTGACGGGGCTGCCCGACACCGCGCGGGAGCCGTCGCTCGAGCTGCTCGAGGTCGACGCGGTCTTCCAGGAGCTGTCCGAGGTGGCGGGAGCAGGCTCTGCGGCACGGCGGAAAGCCCTGCTGCACAGCATGTTCGGCCGTGCGACCGCACCGGAGCAGCGCCTGCTGGCGGGCCTCGTGGGCGGCGAGCTCCGCCAGGGCGCGCAGGTCGGGCTGGTGACCGATGCGGTTGCCGTGGCGGCCGGTGTCCCGCTGCCGACGGTGCGCAGCGCTCTGCTGCTGAGCGGGTCGCTGCCGGTGGTGGCGCAGGCGGCGCTGTCCGGCGGCGAGGCCGGGCTCGCGCAGTTCCGCCTGCAGGTCGGCCGGCCGCTCTCGCCGATGCTGGCCCAGCCCGGCGCCGACCTCGCCGACGCCCTCGCCCGGACACCGCGGGCCGTCGTGGAGTGGAAGCTCGACGGCATCCGCGTGCAGGTGCACCGCGACGGCGACCAGGTCCACGTCTTCACCCGGACCCTGGACGACATCACCACCCGGGTACCGGAGCTGGTCGAGGTGGCACGCGCGCTGCCCGTCACCTCCGTCGTCCTCGACGGCGAGGCGCTCGCCCTGCGCGAGGACGGCCGGCCGCACCCGTTCCAGGTGACGGCCTCGCGGGCCGCGACCCGCAGCGGCAGCGCCGTCCCGCTGACCCCCTGGTTCTTCGACCTCCTGCACGTCGACGGGGTGGACCTGCTCGGCGAGCCGCTGCACGTGCGCGCCGCTGAGCTCGCGCGCGTCGTGCCGGAGCGGTGGCGCGTACCCCGGGCGGTGGACGACCTGGCGGCCTTCGCTGCGGCGGCCCTCGACGCCGGCCACGAGGGCGTCGTGGTCAAGGACCTCGACGCGCCCTACGACGCCGGCCGCCGCGGCGGCGCCTGGCGCAAGGTCAAGCCGGTGCACACCTTCGACCTCGTCGTCCTGGCGGCCGAGTGGGGGCACGGCCGCAGGACCGGCTCGCTGTCGAACCTGCACCTGGGCGCACGGGACCCCGAGACGGGTGGCTTCGTGATGCTGGGCAAGACGTTCAAGGGCCTGACCGACGAGCTGCTGGCCTGGCAGACCACCGAGCTGCAGGCCCGCGCGGTGTCGGACGACGGGTGGGTCGTGCACGTGCGGCCCGACCTCGTCGTGGAGATCGCGGTCGACGGCGTGCAGACCTCGCCCCGCTATCCCGGCGGGATGGCGCTGCGCTTCGCCCGCGTCCTGCGCTACCGGCCGGACAAGACGGCAGAGCAGGCCGACACGGTCGAGGACGTACGGCGGCTGCACCTCACCTGACCCCACGTCGCCTGACCGGCCCCGGCCGGCGGCTTGGCAGACTGGAGGCTCCCCCCGCACGACCTACCCGAGGAGAGCACCGCGATGACCACGGCCGACGACACAGACGTGGACGCCGGCACGTTCGCGGACCTCGCCCTGCGCCCTGAGCTGCTGCAGGCGCTCACCGCACTGGGGTACGAGGAGCCGACCCCGATCCAGCGCGAGGCCATCCCGCCGCTGCTCGAGGGACGCGACCTGCTGGGGCAGGCGGCCACGGGCACCGGCAAGACCGCGGCGTTCGCCCTGCCGCTGCTGAACATCCTCGAGCAGCGCGGCCGCGGGAGCGCCCCGGTCTGCCTCGTGCTGGCGCCCACGCGCGAGCTGGCGATGCAGGTCAGCGAGGCGACGCACCGCTACGGCAAGGACATCGGCGCTCGCGTCCTGCCGGTCTACGGCGGCCAGCCGATCGGCCGGCAGCTGCGCGAGCTCGAGCGAGGCGTGGACATCGTCGTCGGGACCCCCGGTCGCGTGATCGACCACATCAACCGCGGCACGCTGCGCATGGACGCGCTGCGCACCGTCGTGCTCGACGAGGCCGACGAGATGCTCGACATGGGCTTCGCCGAGGACATCGAGGCCATCCTGGAGGCCACCCCCGCAGACCGGCAGACGGTGCTGTTCTCGGCCACGATGCCCTCGCGTGTCGACAAGATCGCGCGCCGTCACCTGCGCAACCCGGTGCGGATCGAGATCCGTCGCGAGCAGGCCGCCCAGGGCGTCGCGCCCCAGGTCCGCCAGAGCGCGTACGTCGTCGC
>JBKJQM010000290.1:0-4783 GCA_046594005.1 Mycobacteriales bacterium | reverse complement strand
CGTGGGCACGCCGATCGAGGGCGCTGTCGAGACCCCCGCCACCGGTCCGGTCCTGCCCGTGACCCGGCCGCTGACCGGCTCCGTGGCCGACGCGGCCGTCGACCCGACTGTCGCCGTCAGGCCGAGTGCATTGCCGTTCACCGGCACCGACGCCACCCTGCTGGTCACCCTCGCCGGCCTGCTCCTCGGCGCCGGCACCCTGCTGGTGCTCGTCACCCGGAAGGAGCGGATCGCCCGCGCCGCCTGATGCGCGTCCGGTCAGCTGCCGGGACGGAGCATCGCCGGACGCAGTGCCGTGGCCGGCCCGCGTGTGAACAGCGCCGCGGGTCGGCCACCCTCCGGTCCGACGGGTGCCGGTCGGCCCACCGGCAGCAGGAAGTCGGGCGTACCGGTGACCTTGCGGTGGAAGTTGCGGGGGTCCAGCGGGTGGCCCCACACCGCCTCGTACACCCGCCGCAGGTCCCCGACGGTGAACTGCTCGCCGACGAAAGCGGCTGCCAGCGAGGTGTACTCGAGCTTGGCGCGGGCCCGTTCGACACCGGCGTCCAGCACCCGCCCGTGGTCGAACGCGAGGGCCCCGCCGTCCACCTGGTCGACGGGCACCCAGCTGACGGACCGGGTGCGTTCGCCCGGGGACGGCGCCTCGAGGTCTGGTGCGAACACGAGGTACGCCACCGACACCACACGCATGCGGGGGTCGCGGTCCGGGGCGCCGAACGCCCCGAGCTGCTCGACGTGCGCGGCGTCGCGGCGTACGCCGGTCTCCCGCTCGAGCCGCCGCACGGCCGCGGCATCGAGGTCCTCGTCCGGCTGCACGAACCCGCCGGGCAGGGCGAGAGCGCCGCGGAACGGGTGGGTGTCCCGCTCGACCAGCAGCACGCTGAACTCGCCGTGCCGGACCGTCAGCAGGACCATGTCGACGGTGACCGCGAAGGGCGGGAACTGCGCGGAGTCGTACGACGCGAGGAAGCTCGCCTGGTCGTCGCTCACGCGATGACCACCCCGGCGGCCTCGAGCTCGGCGCGGGTGCGGCCCCCGTCACCGGGCTGCAGGTCGACGGCCGCCACGGCCGACCACCGGACCGTGACCGGCCAGCCGAGCTCGCGCCCGTCGAGGGCGGTGGCGCGTACGCAATAGTCGGTCGCCAGCCCCACCACCACGAGCTCCGCGGCCCCGGCAGCCCGGAGCCTGTCCGCCAGCGCTGTCGGCATGGACTGCGCCGTCACCGGGTCCTTCATCGTGAAGCCGGAGTAGCCGTCCTCGCCGTGCTCGCCCTTGCGGACGACCTCGCCCGCGACGACCAGGTCGGGGTGGAGCTCGGCCCCCCACGTGCCCTGCACGCAGTGCACCGGCCAGGTCCCCCCGTCCTTCTCGAAGTGCGGGGTGTCCGGCGGGTGCCAGTCCTGCGTGTAGAGCACCGGCGCGCCCGCGGCGGTCGCCTCGACGACCAGCGCGTTGACGGCGACCACCACGTCCGGCCCGCCGGTGACCGCGAGACTTCCTGCTGGGTCGGCGAAGTCGTTCTGCACGTCGACGACCACCAGCGCGGTCGTGGGCTGCCACCTCATGACCCGTCCTCCCTCTCCGCGGCCCAGGCGGGCTCGCCCGGGTCGAGCCGTCGTGCGTCCTCCGGCAGCGCGGCGAGCACCGCAGCGCAGTGCGCCCGCGCCCGTTCGACGTCGTCGATGCCGGGCAGCGGCTCCTGCAGCGGACGGCCCGGTCCGCCGGGCCGGGTGCGCAGGACCTCACGACCGTCGTCGGTGCGGTACGCCCACTTGCGACCGCCCACCGTCGACTTGCCGGCGGACCGCTTGGCGACGGGGACGAGCGGTGCGTCCGGCCCGTCCTCCCTCGCGATGGCGACCAGCTTGTAGACGAACCCGGCCGTCGGCGCCCCCGACCCGGTGACCACCGACGTGCCGACGCCGTACGTGTCGACCGGGTACGGCGCCAGCGCGGCGATCGAGTGCTCGTCCAGGTCGCCGGTGACCACGATGCGCGTGCGGGTCGCCCCGAGCTCGTCGAGCAGCGCCCGCGCACCCGGCACCTCGACCAGCGGGTCGCCGCTGTCCAGCCGGACCGCGCCGAGCTCCGGCCCCGCCACCTCGACGGCGTTGCGGATCCCCTGGGCCGTGTCGTAGGTGTCGACCAGCAGCGTCGTGCCGGGACCGAGGGTGGCGACCTGCGCGCGGAAGGCGTCGACCTCCGTGCGGTGCGCCAGCGTGAACGCGTGCGCGCTGGTCCCCGCAGTGGGCACCTCGTGCCGGCGGCCGGCCTCCAGGTTGCTCGTCATCGCGAAGCCCGCGACGTACGCCGCCCGCGCCGCGGCCACCGCCGCCTGCTCGTGGGTGCGCCGCCCGCCCATCTCCAGCAGCGGACGCCCCTGCGCCGCGAGGACCATGCGCGCGGCTGCGGACGCCACCGCGCTGTCGTGGTTGAGGACCGACAGCACGAGCGTCTCGAGCAGCAGGCCCTCGCCGAAGCACCCGGTCACCGTGAGCACCGGCGAGCCGGGTACGAAGGCCTCGCCCTCGGGGTAGGCGGACAGGTGCACGTCGAGCTCCCGGTCGAGCAGCCACCGCCGGGCCTCGGGAGCCAGGAAGTCCAGTGCTGCCAGGGTCGTCGCGTCGTACGCCACGCGCGGCACCAGCTGTGCCAGCCGGCCCTGGCCGGCGACGACGCCGAAGCGCCGGCCCGTCGGCAGGCGGCGGGTGAAGACCTCGAACACCGCACGCCGCCCGGCCAGGCCGCCGGCCAGCGCGGCTTCGAGCATGGTCAGCTCGTACCGGTCGGTGAGCAGCGCGGTGGTCATCTGCCTCTTCTCGTCACTTCGACACGCACTGCACCACTGTGCACGCCGCCCGCCGTGGTTGCGCGTGCGGTACGCCTTCGAGCAAGGTCGGCGCATGCCCGAGCTCCCCGAGGTCGAAGCGCTCGCGTCGTTCCTGCGCGAGAACGCCGTGGGGCGGGTCGTCGCGCGCGTCGACGTCGTCAGCATCTCGGTGCTCAAGACGTACGACCCGCCTGCGACAGCGCTCGCCGGTCTGGAGGTCACCGCCGTGTCCCGGCACGGCAAGTTCCTGGACGTCGACGTGTCCGGGTTGCACCTGGTCACGCACCTCGCACGCGCCGGCTGGCTGCAGTGGCGCGACCAGCTGCCGCCCGCCCCGCCGCGTATGGGCAAGGGGCCGATCGGGCTGCGCGTCCACCTCGACGACGGCTCGGGCTTCGACCTCACCGAGGCCGGGACGAAGAAGGGGCTGGCGGTCTACGTCACCACCGACGTGTCGACCGTGCCCGGGGTCGCACGACTCGGGATCGACCCGCTGTCAGACGGTTTCACCGAGGAGGTCCTCGTCGGCCTGCTCGCCGGGCAGCGCGGTCAGGTCAAGGGGATGCTGACCGACCAGTCGCTCATCGCCGGTGTCGGCAACGCCTACAGCGACGAGGTCCTGTGGGAGACCGGGCTCTCGCCCTTCAAGCCAGCGGGCAACCTCAGCGCCGAGGACGTACGCCGGTTGCACGGGGCGATCGTCGACACCCTGCGGGCCGCGGTCGGTCGCGCCGAGGGCCTGGCCGCCGGCAAGCTCAAGGCGGAGAAGAAGAGCGGCCTGTCCGTCCACGGGCGCGCCGGCCTGCCGTGCCCGCGCTGCGGCGACACCGTGCTGGAGGTGTCGTTCGCGGACAAGGCGCTGCAGTACTGCCCGACCTGCCAGACCGGCGGCAAGCCCCTGGCCGACCGTCGCCTGTCCCGCCTGCTCAAGTAGGACCTGCCTCCCACGCCTGCGCCGGGGCGGTTCCGCACGCCTCGAGCGGGCGATGCTGACAGACTGCCGGCATGGCGGACTACGACCTGGTCGTGATCGGTGCGGGGGCTACCGGTCTCGGGGCCGCCCGCAGCGCCAAGCGCGCGGGCCGACGGGTCGCCCTCGTCGAGGTAGCCCGCCCCGGCGGTGACTGCACGCACTACGGGTGCATCCCGAGCAAGGCCCTGCTGGAGAGCGCGCGGCGCGTGCAGGCCGCCCGTTCCGGACCGGGCTACGGCTTCTCCGCCGACGTCCGCGTCGACTTCCGGGCGGTGATGGAGCGGGTCGCGGCCGTGATCGCCGACGTCGAGCGCGACGAGTCGCCGGACGCGCTCGCGGAGGAGGGCATCGACCTCGTCGCGGGCTGGGCGGTGCTGACCGGGCCGACGACCCTCGAGGTCGAGGGTCGGAGCATCTCCTTCGAGAAGCTCGTGCTGGCAAGTGGTTCCCGGGCTGCGGTGCCGCCCATCGAGGGTCTCGCGGACGTCCCGTACCTCACCAACAAGACGGTCTTCGACCTGCGCGAGCAGCCTGACCACCTGCTCGTCCTCGGCGGTGGGCCGATCGGCATCGAGCTCGCGCAGGCTTTCCGCCGCCTGGGCTCCGAGGTCACCGTCGTGGAGGCCGCGTCGACCGTGCTCGCCCGCGAGGAGCCGGAGGCGCACGCGGCTCTCACGGCCGTGCTGGAGCGCGAGGGCATCACCCTCCGCACCGGCGTGAGCGTGGTGCGCGTGAGCGACGGCCCGACCCTCCACCTCGAGGACGGCAGCGCTCTCAGCGGCTCCCACCTGCTGGTCGCGGTCGGCCGTACGCCGTCCACCGACGGCATGGGGCTGGAGGCCGCGGGCGTGGAGCTGGAACGGGGGCGGGTGGTCACCGACGAGCACCTGCGCGCGGCGAAGACGGTGTGGGCGGCGGGCGACTGCACCAGCCGGCTGCAGTTCACCCACGTCGGGGACGAGCAGGGACGGATGGCG
>JBKJQM010000238.1:0-8492 GCA_046594005.1 Mycobacteriales bacterium | reverse complement strand
GAAGCTGTCGTGCCCGGCCCGTGCGGCGAGCGCGACGGCGGAGTTGAGGCTGATCACCAGCAGCGAGGTGCCGACGGCTGTCGGCATGGGGATGTGCAGGAGCACGACGAGCACCGGCACAACGACGAAGCCGCCACCGACGCCGAGGAACCCGGTCAGGAAACCGATGCCGAGACCGGCCACGACCACGCGTACCGCCACGCCTGTCCGGCTTCGCGCGCCCTGCACGCCAGCGCTGGCCTCAGCGCTTCGATCTGCGGTGCCGCCGCGCGCCACTGCGCGGGCTCGCACGAGCATGCCTGCCGCGGCCAGCAACATGACCAGCGCGAAGCAGAGGAGAAGCACGTTCGAGTCGACCCGGCGGTTGAGGGACGTGCCGAGCACGGAGGCGGGCACGCCGAGGAGGGCCAGCAGGCTGCCGGCGCCCCAGCGGGTGTGGTGCGACCGCGCGTGGCTCAGGCTGGCGGTCGCTGCCGCCACGCCGACGATGACCAGGCTGCCGGTCGTGGCCTCCTGCGCAGACAGGCCGAGCACGTAGACGAGCACGGGGACGGTGAGGATCGAGCCGCCCCCGCCCAGGGCGCCGATGGCCAGGCCGATGAGCAGCCCGAGGGCGACGGCGGCCAGGATCACGGGGGCCCGTTCACGTGATCTCGCCGGGGCTGCCGTCGGCGCGCACCACCGGCAGGCCGGCTGCAGCCCAAGCGGTCATCCCCCCGGTCATGTTCGCGATCTCGAAGCCGGCCGCGGCCAGCTGAGCGGCGGCAACCGCCGAGCGGTTGCCTGAGCGGCAGACTGCGACGACCGGCCGGTCGCGGGACATGTCGGCGGCGGCCAGTGCACCCAGCCGGATGTGCACGGCCCCTGGCGCATGGCCCGCCGACCACTCGTCGTCCTCCCGCACGTCCAGGAGCAGGACCCGTCCGGCCGCGGCTGCACCGAAGGCCTGCTGCACGGAGCGGTCGGGGTCGGGTTGCTTCACGTGAGCCCCCTCTGGGGTGCGGCGGACGTCGGTCCGCCCCGGGCGTCGGCGGACAGCTGGACGCTGCGGCCGTCGTACTGCGCGGTGACGGCGAACCGGTCCCCACGGACGAAGGTCTGGCGGTGCTCGACGGGCTGGCCGTCCAGGCACCCGGTGCGCTCGACAGCCAGCAGGGCGACCCCGGCGGGGATGTGCAGGAGCGCGCGCTCCCCGCGCAGGGGCAGCACCGCGCGGACCTGCTCACGCCCTCCAGTCAGGCGCAGGCCGCAGTGCGTGAGCAGCTCGTCGTACAGCGCGGTGTGGGTGAAGTCGACCGTCAGCAGCGGGCTGGCGATGTCCGCCGGCAGCCACACCCGGTCCAGGGCGAGCGGTTCGTCGCCAGCCAGGCGCACCCGCTCGAGGTACACCAGCGGGGCGGACTCCTCGAGCAGCATCCGCGTCGCGATGACGCCGTCTCGGCGAACGTCCAGTGCCCGCACGATCGAGCGCTGCTCCAGGCCCGCCGCCTCGACAGCAGCGAACAGCGAGCTCAGGGCCCCGAGCTGCTGCTCCACCTCCACCGGGGCCAGGCGCGGCCTGCGGCCGCGGGCCGCGGTGACGATCCCCTCGGCGCGCAGGTGCCGCAGGGCCTCCCGCACGGTGTGCCGGCTGACGGCGTACTCGTCCACCAGCGCCAGCTCGCCGGGGAAGGCCTCCGCGAACTCGCCGTCCGCGAGCCGGACACGAAGGTCGGCGAGCAGTTGAGCCCACAGGGGCACTCCCCCGGAGCGGGCCAGACGCCCGGGCCCTTGCTTCATCACCACCATGGACGTAATGTACGGACATTAGCTGGCGAGGACAAGCCTGAGGAGATCGCAGCGTGCGCGTCGACATCCTGGAGACCCCTGATCTCGGCGACCGGAGCTACGTCGTGTCCGACGGCAGGCTGGCACTGGTCGTCGACCCGCAGCGCGACCTCGACCGGGTCGAGGCGCTCGTCGCCGACCTCGGCGTCGAGGTGCGCATGGTGCTGGAGACCCACCTGCACAACGACTACGTGACGGGGGGTCACGCCCTGGCGCGCCGCACGGGCGCGACGTACGTGGTGGCGGGTCGCGACGAGGTCGCCTTCGAGCGCTGCGCCGCCCACGACGGCGACGAGCTCACCGTCGGCGAGCTGACCGTCCGCGTCCTGGAGACCCCCGGGCACACCGACACGCACCTGTCCTACGTCGTCACCGACCGGGCCGGCAGCACGCCGGCGGTGTTCAGCGGAGGCTCGCTGCTCTACGGCAGCGTCGGGCGCACCGACCTGCTCGGCACCGACCGGACCGACGACCTCACCCGCAAGCAGTGGCGCTCAGCACGCAAGCTCGCGAGGGCGCTGCCCGACGCCGCCGAGCTCTACCCCACGCACGGCTTCGGGTCGTTCTGCTCGTCCGGCAGCGCGAGCGGCGGCAGCGACAGCACGATCGGCCAGGAGAAGCGCCGCAACGACGCGCTGACCGAGGACGACGAGCAGGCCTTCGTGGACACGCTCGTCGCCGGACTGACCGGCTACCCCGCCTACTACGCGCACATGTCCCCGTTGAACGCGCAGGGCCCGGACGAGCCCGACCTGACTCCGGTGCGAGCTCTCGACCCGGCCGAGCTCGCAGCCCGCATCCGCACCGGCGAGTGGGTCGTGGACCTGCGGGACCGGACGGCGTACGCGGGGCGGCACCTGTCCGGCACCGTCTCGATCGGGATCGGCACCCAGTTCTCCACCTACACCGGCTGGATCATCCCCTGGGGCTCGCCGATCACCGTGATCGGCGAGACACCCGAGCAGGTGGCCGACGCGCAGCGGCAGCTGGTGCGGATCGGCATCGACCGCCTCGCGGGCAGCGCGACCGGGGAGCTGGACAGCCTCGCCCCCGGCGTGCCGCTCCGGTCCTACCCGCAGGCGAGCTTCGCCGACGTCCCTGACGGCGCAAGGATCCTGGACGTGCGCCGCGACGACGAGGTGGCGGGCGGGCACCTCCGCGACGCCAAGCACATCCCGCTGCACAGCCTGGCGGACCGGCTGCACGAGGTGCCGCACGGCAAGGTCTGGGTGCACTGCGCCAGCGGCTTCCGGGCGAGCATCGCGGCGAGCGTCCTGGACCGAGCGGGGCACGAGGTGGTGCACATCGACGACGACTTCAGCAACGCCGAGAAGGCGGGGCTGCAGGTGATCCGACCGTGACGTCCGTCGCGGACCTCGACGAGCCGAGCTGCGCTGCCGTTGCATGACGACCGGGGTGGCCTCCCGCTGTGCGGCCTCATCGCGCTGGCCGGCAGCGCAGCGTTCGCGCTCTGGACGAGCCTCACCTGCTTCGTCTGCTGAGCCGAGTTCAGGCCAGCGATCTGCCGCTCCGCGCGGGGGAGCCGGTTCAGCCTCGTTCCTCCTGGTCGGTCCGCAGAGAGGCGACTCCTCGGTCAGGCGGGACCGGCCTCGGTCTCGCCGCCCGATTCGATCCACGCCGCCGTACCGCCCATCACGGAGCGGACGTCGTGCCCGGCCGCGCTGAGCAGCTCGGCGGCCTTGCTGCTGCGCCCGCCGCCCTGGCACACGAGGTAGACCACCTGGTCCTTCGGGACGTCGTGCGCACGGGCCGGCAGCTCGCTGAGCGGCAAGGACCGCGCGCCGGCGACGTGCCCGCCGGCGTACTCCTCCGGCTCGCGCACGTCGACGACGACCTCGCCCTCCGTGCGGGCCAGCGTGAGCTGCGCGATCGTCACGTCGTTGGTCATGACACTCCGCATCTCGACGGTCTCACCCCGGGGGGCGTTCTGGGGTTGATCAGCGGTCTTGCGCACGGAAGGCCGACGTTGCCCAGCCGCGCAGGTGGCCGGTCACTGAGCCCGCCGGTGCTGCCGGAAGGACTCGCCCTGCAGCGGTCCGTGGACCAGGGGGCCAAGCACGCACACGTCGGTCGCGCCGGCCGCGAGCGGGACGACGCCGGCCGTTGCCAGCACTCGGCCGCCAGAGCCACCCCGCCGCATCCCCGTCGCGATGATGCCGACGCCCGCTGCGATGCGCAGCACCCGGCCCGGCTGGCTCCCGATGATGTCGATCAGCTTCATGCCGATGCCTCTCCGTCGCAGATCCGTCGGCGGACGACGACGTACGCCGCCAGTCCGATGCTGAACAGTGCCCACCACGCCGGTTCGGGGAGCTCCAGAGGCCACTGCGGGTCGAGCAGCAAGACCGCCCCGATGAGCCCGAGGCACACGGCGGCTTCATGCCTCACCCTCGCCCCAGCTGCGACCCCGGCGATCCCGAGCACCAGGAAGCCCGCGAGATCGCCGACGACTCCCCTTGCCAGGTAGGGAAAACCGGCCGTGACGTAGGCGGTGCTCGACACGACCGCCGCGACTGCGGTGGTGGCGTACTCCGCCCCGGACAGCGCGAAGCGCCGCGTCGTCGCCCTCACGGCTGCGCCTTGAGCAGCTCGAGGGCGGCAGCCTTCCCGCTGCTGCCGGCGATCCCGCCGACCGGCGCGGTCGAGGCGCCGCAGGTGTAGAGCCCGGCGACCCCCGGCACGGTGTGGCCGGACAGCCGGCGCGTCGGGCGCATGAAGGCGAGCTGGTCCAGGCTGATGTCCAGCTGCATCGGGTGCGCGCCGGGCCACCGCAGCTCCTTTGCCATGAACGTCGGCGTGCGGATGTGCCGCTCGGTGATGCTCGCGGTGAAGCCCGGGGCGTGCGCCTCGACCTGCGCGATCATTGCGTCGGCGAACGCCTCCTGCTGGTCCTCCCAGCCGCCCTCCACGTCGTACGGCGCGCAGGGGCAGGCGAGGTAGACGGTGTGCTGGCCAGCCGGGGCGAGCGAGTCGTCGTAGACCGACGGCGTGAAGCAGTAGGTGGACACCGGGTCCGGGAGCCGCCGGCCCTCGGCCGACAGGAAGCCGCGGCGCAGCTCGTCGAGCGTGTCCACGTGGGACTGCAGGCCGTTCCAGTCCCCGGGCCGGGCGTTCGGGTACGGCGGGAGCCGGTCGGTCGCGAGGTGCACGAGCATCTGGACGGCATTGCCCCGGTGCGCCGCCGCGAGCTCGACGCCGTCGCGGCCCCCCAGCGGCGGGTCCAGCAGCTGGAGCAGCGCGGTCTGCACGTCGACCGCGGTCACGACGGCGGAGGCCTCGACGCGCTCGCCCCCCTCGAGCACGACGGCCCTGGCCGATCCGCCCCGCGCGTCGATGCGCTCGACGACCGCGCCCGTACGGACCTCGCCGCCCCAGCCCTCCAGCCGACGGATCAGCGCCGTGGTCAGGGACTGCGATCCGCCGCGCGGGTGCCACTGCCCGAACAGGTGGTACGCCGCCTGCCAGAACACGTAGAACGACCCGCCCGCGGCGTGCGGCCCGGCCGAGGAGTGGCTGGCGAAGGACGCGACGGGCGCACGCGTCAGGTCGCTGGGCAGTGCCGTCTGCAGCAACGAGCCGTACGGGGCGACGAGGTCGTGCACCATGCCGAGCGGGCCACCCGCGCGCTTGACGCCCTGCAGCAGCGGACCGACCTTGCTCGCTGCGGCCTTGAGGACCCCGCCTGGTGTCGAGCCGCTCTCGAGGCCGGTCACCGCCGTCTTCACCAGCGGGATGGCCCGGTGCATGAAGGCGCGGTAGGCCTCGGCGTCGGCCCGGCTGTGCTCCGCGATCGACGCGACGGTCTGCTCCAGGTCGCGGTGGAAGCGCACGACCCGACCGTCCCGGAAGAACCCGGTGGCGAAGGGGTCCATCGGCAGGTACTCCAGGCCTGCCCCGGCGAGGTCGAGCTCGGCGGGGATGCGGGTCATGTTGATGATGTTGTGCGCGGCCGCGTGGGTGTTGAACAGGTAGCCCGGGATCGTCTCGTCGGTGCGCGAGCCCCCGCCCGGCTTGTCCGCTGCCTCCAGCACCACGACGCGCTTGCCCGCCTTGGCCAGGTAGCACGCCGCGACCAGGCCGTTGTGCCCGCCGCCCACGACGACGACCGGTACGCCTGACATCTGACCTCCTGTTGATACCCCCGGGGGTACTCATGTACGGTTCGGCTCTTACCGCGCCATACCCCCCTGGGTGTGGCCGACACGATCGAGGAGCGACATGAGCGTCAGCACCGTCCACCCCGGCACCGAGACTCAGCTGCTGGACGGCACGCCCGCGCGCGGGCCCCTCGGCAGGCTCGGGCTCTGGACGGCCGCGCACGTCAGGGTGCTGCTGGTCGTCTGGGCGATCGTGGCCGTCGGGCTCGGGTCGTTGGCGCCGCGGGTCGAGGGCGCGCTGGCCGGAGCCGGCTGGGAGGCGACCGGGTCGGAGTCGGTGCAGGCCCGCGACGTCGTGCAGCAGCAGTTCGGCGGCCTGTCGAGCGCGGCCTTGCAGGTCGTCGTCCGCGCCGACGACGGTCTCGCCACCGGCCGCGGCGCCGAGGTCGTACGCGAGGCCACCGCGCTGCTGCAGGCCGACGACCGGCTGTTCACGATCGTCCCGCCCACCCCCGGCCTGTCGATCTCGCAGGACGGCCGCACCGGCGTGCTGCAGGCCGGCGCGGCGACCACCAACACGAACGAGATGGTCCGCGCCGCAGACGACCTCAAGCGGCCGCTGCGCGAGCTCGGCGGGGACGGCGTGACCGTCGCTCTCACCGGCTCCTCCGGGCTCTGGAGCGACTTCAACGAGGCCAACCTCAACGCGATGCTGAAGAGCGAGCTGTTCAGCTGGCCGGTGACGCTGACCATCATGGTCCTGGCGTTCGGCTCCCTGGTCGCCGCCGGGCTCCCCCTGATGCTGACGATCCTCGGGCTGGTCTCGGCCGCCGGAACGCTCTTCATCGGCGCGCAGTTCGCCGACATCAGCATCTGGGCGCTGAACTTCGCGCTGATGTTCGCCCTGGCCCTGGGCATCGACTACGCGCTGTTCCTCGTGGTGCGCTTCCGGGCTGCCAGAGCGAGCGGGCTGAGCTCGGCGCAGGCCGCTGCTCTCACCATGGACACCGCCGGCAAGGCGGTCCTGTTCTCCGGGGTCACCGTGCTGATCTCGCTGTCTGCTGTCCTGCTGGTGCCCTCGCCGGCCTTCCGCTCGATGGCGCTGGGCATCATGATCGCCGTCGTCTTCATCCTCGCCGCGACGCTGACACTGCTGCCGGCCGTCCTGGCCCGCCTCGGTGACCGCGTCAACGGCTTGTCGATCCCGGGCATCTCCCCCGGCGAGCACCGCTCGGCCCGCTTCGCCGCCTGGGGAGAGCGGCTCTGGCGACGGCCGCTCGTCTACGGCGGCGTCGCGCTGGTCGCGCTGATCACCCTGGCGCTGCCCGTCCTCGGGCTGAAGACCGGCATGCCGAGCATCAAGGTCGTCCCCAGCCAGGACAGCAGCCGCGTCGGCTACGACCTCGTCCAGGACGCCTTCGGCCCCGGCGCGCCCGGCACCCTGCAGGTGGTCACCACCCCCGCGCAGGCCGCCGCCGTCAGCAGCGCCGCGTCAGCCGACCCCGGTGTCGCGCAGGTCTTCCCGGCCATGCCCGGCGCCGACGGCGCCACCTCCCTCGTCCAGGTCGTCCCGGCCAGCGACCCGTCCTCCACCACCACCGGCGACACCATCGACCGGCTGCGCAGCGCCCTGCCCGCCGGCACCCTGGTCGGAGGCACCGCCGCCGAGAACCACGACCTCGAGAACGTGCTGAAGGACAAGACACCGCTGGTCGTGGCGATCGTGCTGGTCCTCGGCTTCGTGCTGCTGCTCGTCGCCCTGCAGGCCCCGCTGCTCGCCGCGATGGGCGTGCTCACCAACCTGCTCGCCACCGGAGCGGCGTTCGGCGCCGCCAAGCTCGTCTTCCAGGACGGCATCGGGTCCGGGCTGTTCGGGTTCGAGAGCCAGGGGTTCCTCGACGCCTGGGCGCCGGTGTTCTTCTTCGCCATGATCTTCGCGATCGGCATGGACTACACCGTCTTCCTGCTCGCCAGCGCGAAGGAGCACTGGGAGCAGACAGGTGACCCCAAGGAGGCGATGGTCGGCGGGATCGCGCACTCCGGCCGGGTCATCTTCGCTGCCGCCGGAGTCATGGTCGCGGTGTTCTTCACCTTCGCCCTCTCCGGTCCGCTGCCGCCCAAGGAGATGGGCGTCGTGCTCGGCATCGCCGTCCTGCTCGACGCCGCCCTCATCCGCCTGCTGCTCCTGCCCGTCCTCATGCGTCTGACCGGCCGGGCTGCGTGGGCCTGCCCCACCTGGCTGCGCCGCGTCCTGCCCGATATCCGCTTCAGCCACTGAGACCCTGCTGCGACCGGGAAGGCGGCTGATGACGGACGACACGCAGCAGCACTGGAACGAGGTCTACGACAGCCGGACCGACGACGCGGTCAGCTGGTTCCAGGCGATCCCCAGCACCTCCGTACGCCTCGTGGGCTTGGCCGCTCGAGGTCGTCCGGGCGCCTCGGTCATCGACGTCGGGGCGGGCACCTCCACGCTGGTCGACACCCTGCTCGACGCGGGCCACGAGATGACCGTCCTGGACGTGTCCGGCGAGGCGCTCGCCACGG
>JBKJQM010000205.1:0-9549 GCA_046594005.1 Mycobacteriales bacterium | reverse complement strand
CTCGAGGCCCATGCCCGCCTTCGCCGACACGTCGACGAACATCGTCGTGCCGCCGTACTCCTCGGCGACCAGGCCGTACTCGGTGAGCTGACCGCGGACCTTGGCCGGGTCGGCGCCCTCCTTGTCGATCTTGTTGACGGCGACCACGATCGGGACCTCGGCGGCCTGGGCGTGGTTGAGCGCCTCGATCGTCTGCGGCTTGACGCCGTCGTCCGCCGCCACGACCAGCACGGCGATGTCGGTGACCTTGGCACCGCGGGCGCGCATGGCGGTGAACGCCTCGTGGCCCGGGGTGTCGATGAAGGTCAGCTCGCGCACGCCGCCCTCGACGGGGTGGTGCACCTGGTAGGCGCCGATGTGCTGCGTGATGCCGCCGGCCTCGCCCTTGACGACGTCGGTCTTGCGGATCGCGTCCAGGAGCAGGGTCTTGCCGTGGTCGACGTGACCCATGATCGTGACGACCGGCGGGCGGGAGACCAGGGAGGCCTCGTCGCTGTACTCGCCGCCGAAGGTCAGGTCGAAGCGGTCCAGCAGGGCCGCGTCCTCCTCCTCCGGGGTGACGATCTGCACGTCGTAGCCCAGGTGGGCGCCGAGCAGCTGCAGCGTCTCGTCGGTGCACGACTGGGTCGCCGTGACCATCTCGTTCAGCTCGGTGAAGACGACCTGGACGAGCGAGCCCGGGTTGGCGTTGATGCGGTCTGCGAAGTCCGCGAGCGACGAACCACGGGGCAGGCGTACGGACTCGCCGTTGCCGCGGGCGACGCCGCCGCCCATCGACGGGGCGGCGAGGTTGTCGAACTCCTGACGCCTCTGCTTCTTGCTCTTCTTGCCGCGGACGGGACGACCGCTGGAGCGGCCGAACGCGCCGGGGGCCGCGGAGCCGCGACCGGCACCGCCACGGGCGCCACCGGGACGGCCGCCGAAGCCACCGCCGCCGGGACGGCCGGCAAAGCCGCCGCCGCCACCGGGACCACCGGGACCGCCGCCGGGACGACCGCCGCCGCCCGGACCACCGGGGCCGCCGGGGCGGGCACCAGGCATGCCGGGACGAGCGCCGGGGGCGCGGGGCGGGAACATGCCGGGACCGGGACGCGGACCGCCGGCACCGGGGCCGGCCGGGCCGCCCGGGCGGGGCGGGAACATGCCGGGGCCGGGACGGGGACCGCCGGCGCCGGGCGCCGGACGGGGGGCGCCGGGACGCGGGGGCATCCCGGGCGTGGCGCCACCGGGACGCGGCATCGAGCTCGGCGAGGGCGCACCGGGACGGGGCGGCAGGCCGGGCGCGGGGGCCGCGGGACGGGCTGCCGGCGGGCGCGGCGGCATGGCCACGGCCGGCGTGTCGGCCGGGCTGCTGAAGGGGTTGTTGCCGGGGCGCGGACCGGGCGACGGGCGACCGGGCAGGCCCGGAGCGGCTGGCTGCGGGGCCGTCGGCGCCGGGGCGGCGGACGCGGCGGGAGCCAGCGGCTCAGGCGTCGCCGGCCGGGCCGGGCCGGGCGTCGGTGCACCCGGACGTGCCGGGATGCTCGCGGGGGCGCTCGGGGCGGCCGGGGCAGCAGCGGCGGGCGCTGCTGCGGGGGCTGCGGGGGCGGGTGCCGCCGGTGCGGCGGGGAACGCCTCGCGCAGCTTGCGCGCGACGGGGGCCTCGATGGTGGAGGAGGCGCTCTTGACGAACTCGCCGTTCTCCTTCAACCAGGTCAGGATGCTCTTGCTGTCCTTGCCGAGCTCTTTCGCGAGCTCGTGGACACGGGCTTTGCCGGGCACTGTGCTCCTTCTTCGTGGAGGCCCGGGGGGTCCCGCGCCAGGTCGTTACTGCATGGGCGTGCTCATCGGTGCTGGCTCATCGAGTGCTCATCGAGGAGATCCGCTCTGTTCGGATGGTGGGTCGGTGCGTGCGACGTGCTCCCGGACCGGGGTCGCGTCCAGCGGGCCGGCCAGGCGCAGGGCCCGGGGGAACGCTCTTCGCTTGTCGGCCAGGTCGACGCACCGCAGGTCTCGGTGCACGGAGGCACCTCGGCCCGGCAGTCGTCCGGCGGGGTCCGGGACCAGGAGGCCCTCGACCACGACGACACGCAGCAGGTCGGGCTTCGACGCCCGTGCCCGGCAACCCACGCAGGTGCGCACCGGGCCCGAGGGACGAGCCGCTTCCGAGTCTAGCGCTCCCGGCCCGCGCGAGTCCGGTCGCGGCGGCCGCGGGCTCAGGAGGTGCTGCCCTCGGCGTCGCTGTGGATGTCGATGCGCCAGCCGGTGAGCCGCGCGGCGAGACGGGCGTTCTGCCCCTCCTTGCCGATGGCGAGCGACAGCTGGTAGTCGGGCACGACGACGCGCGCCGAGCGCTGGACGGCGTCGACGACGCTCACCGAGCTGACCCGGGCCGGCGACAGGGCGTGCGCCACGAAGCGCGCGGGGTCCTCGGCCCAGTCGACGATGTCGATCTTCTCGCCGTGCAGCTCGGTGGTGACGGCGCGCACGCGGGATCCGACCGGTCCGATGCAGGCGCCCTTGGCGTTGAGCCCGGCGACGGTCGAGCGGACGGCGATCTTGGTGCGGTGACCGGCCTCGCGGGCCAGCGCCACGATCTCCACCGAGCCGTCGGCGATCTCGGGGACCTCGAGCGCGAACAGCCCGCGGACCAGGTCCGGGTGCGTACGGGAGACCGTCACCGTGGCTGAGCGCTGGCCGCGGCCGACAGCGACGACCCGGCACTTGAGCCGGCTGCCGTGCGCGTAGACCTCGCCCGGGACCTGCTCGGTGGGCGGCAGCACCGCCTCGAGCGCGTTGTCGCCCGCGCCCATGAGCACGTGCACGTTGCGGTTGGGCGCGGCGCCGGGGCGCTGCGGCGCCTGCTGCACGATGCCGGAGACGATGTCGCCCTCGCGGCCGGCGTACTCGCCGTACGAGATCGCGCTCTCGGCCTCGCGCAGGCGCTGCACGATGACCTGCTTGGCGGTGCTGGCCGCGATCCGGCCGAAGTCGTCGGGGGTGTCGTCGTACTCGCGCGCGACGCTGCCGTCCTCGGCCAGCTCCTGCGCCAGCACGGCCACCTCGCCTGTCCCCCGGTCGAGCTGCACGCGGGCGTGCGGCTGGGCGCCCTCGGTGTGCCGGTAGGCCGTCAGCAGCGCGGTCTCGATCGCCCCCACGACCTGGTCGAAGGGGATCTCCTTCTCTCGCTCGAGGCTGCGCAGGACGTTCATGTCGATCTTCATGAGTCGTCCTCGTCGTCCTCGACGGGGGCACCGGGCCGGTTGAAGTCGACCTGCACGACGCCCTTGGCGAGGGCGGTGTAGGGCACGACGCGCTCGTCGCCCGCCACGTCGAGCACGACGGCGTCGTCGTCGGCGGACGTGATCCGGCCGTCGTACGCCGCGCCCTCGACCGGGTGGACCGTCACGAGGCGGCCGGCGTTGCGCCGCCAGTGGCGGGGGGAGGTCAGCGGCCGGTCGACGCCGGGCGAGGAGACCTCGAGGACGTAGGACGGGCCGAGCAACGACGAGTCCTGCTCGTCGGCGGCGTCCAGGGCGTCCGAGATGACGCGGCTGACGTCCGCCACGTCGTCGAGCGTGATGCCGCCGTCCTTGTCGACCAGGACACGGACGACGCTGCGCTTGCCGGCAGCGGTGACGCCCAGGTCCTCGAGGTCGTAGCCGGCCTCGGTGACCAGGGGCGCGAGCAGCTCGGTGAGGCGGGTGGAGGCGGTCACGGGATCGGCCTGCCTCTCTGCAGTTGTGGGGGGTGCGGGTCTTCCGTGCGGTCACCCAGCCTAGTCCTGCCATCCGGTCCGCTCCGCCGCGCGAACACCGATCGTGACCACTCGGGCGGGAGCCGCGCTCCTGCTCGCCGTGGCCCTGCTCGCCGGCTGCTCCTCCGGCGGGGGCGAGCGCCCGACAGCAGCCGTCACGCCGGCCGTCGTCGGGGCTGCGGCGTCGTCGTCGACCGCCGCCGAGCTCGAGGCGGGTCTCACGGCCGTGCTCGTCGAGAGGGTCTACGTGCAGGCCGAGGCGGTGTCGAGCGGTGCGCCGGAAGCGGTCGCGGCCCTGGACGCCAGCTCGGCGTCCCTGGCGGACGTCCTCGGCGCGCCGTACACCGAGCTGCGCGAGCCGCTGCTGGCCGCGCTGCGGGTCTGCGACGCGCAGCAGGTCGCCCGGGCGTCGCTGACGGACTGCTCCACCCGGCTGGAGGCGGTCGTGCGACAGGTCGTCCCGCGACTGTCCGACGACCAGCTCGACGGCCGCCTCGTCGGCGCCGTCCCCACGTCCTTCGCAGCCCTGCGGACCGCCGCCGGGCAGGCCCGGGGCACCGCCCGGGTGCTGGCGGGTGCGGTGGCCGCCGACCGCCGCCTCGGGTCGACCGCGACCCCGGCGAGCACGCTGCGCGCGGACCTCACCTGGCTGCTGGTCGAGCACGTGCGGCTCGCGGTGGCGGGTCCGGCCGCCCGCGACGCGCTGGTGGCCAACGGCGAGGCACTGGCCGACGTGGCTGGCGGTCTCTACCCGGCCGCCCGCGCGCCGCTGCTGAAGGCCTGGAACGCCCACCTCGACCGGCTCAGCACCTGGACCAGCGCCCTCGCGGCCGACGACGAGGCCCGCGCACCGAGCCTGCGGACAGCCGTGCTGCGCCTGCCCGCCGAGATCGGTCCCGTCCTGACCGCCTCGGTCCGGGACCTGTCGGCGGACCGGCTCGCCCAGGAGCTGCGGCCGGCGCTGAACGCGCTGCTCGACGCGGTCGGCGCCGTCCTGCTGCACCGCACCGGCAGCGCAGCCCTCGAGCAGCGGGCGGTCGGCGCCGTGCTCGCCCCCGCCGCCCTCGTCGCCGCGGCGGTCTCGGAGGACCGGCACCTGTCCTGACCTAGCCTCGCCGGGGTGAGTCCTCGACCGACCCGGCGCGAGCTGCTGGCGATGGGGTCGGCGGCCTTCCTGCTCGCGGCGTGCCGCGACGACGCCGAGCCCGTGCCGGTCGACCCGGACGACGCGCTGCGGGCAGCGGCTGCCGAGCGGGAGCGGGCGCTGCTGGCGCGGTACGACGCGGTCCTGGCCGCCGAGCCGGAGCTGTCGGCGCGGCTGCTGCCCCTGCGCGGGCACCACGCAGAGCACCTGCTGGCGCTCGTCGGCCCGCCGGCGTCCGGGCGGCCCTCCCCCACGACCGGCCCACCAGCGGCCGTACCGCCGCCCGCCGGCGCTGCGGCCGCGCTGCGCGACCTGGTGGCCGCCGAGCGGGCCGCCGGCGCCGCGCACGCCACTGACTGCCTGACCGCGTCCCGCTCGCTCGCGAGCGTGCTCGCCTCGCTGTCGGCCAGCGAGCTGAGCCACCCCGTGGCGCTGACGTGAGCGACACCTCCCTGCTGGCGGTGCTGCTCGACGCGGCGCACGCGACGGTCTACGGCTACGGCGTGCTCGGCGCGCGCCTGGACGAGACGACCCGCAAGACGGCGCTGCTGGCGTACGACAGCCACCGCGCCCGCCGCGACCAGCTCGCAGCCCGGCTGCGCGAGCGCGGCGAGAAGCCGGCGACGGCGCTGCCGGCGTACGACGTCGAGGTCGACTCCCGGGCCGAGGCGCTGTCGCTGGCCCTGCGTCTGGAGCAGGGGATGGCGCTGCGCTGGCGCGACCTCGTCGCCGGCACCGACGACCCGGCGCTGCGCCGGCTCGGGGTGACCGGGCTGCAGGAGACCGCGATCCGCGCCGCCCAGTGGCGGAAGGCGGTCGGCACCGGGCCGGTCACGGTGGCCCTCCCCGGCAGCTCCTAGACCTGCGAGCGTGCGCTCAGCGCCAGGCGTCGACGAGCTCCACGAGGCCGTCGAGGGTGACGAGGCGGCCGTCCGGCTCGATGTCGCCGCCCTCGACCGGACGCCCCGTCATCAGCACGGTGCGCATGCCGATGGCGGCCGCGCCGCGGATGTCGTCCCTGGGCCGGTCGCCGACGAAGACCGCCTCCTGCGGCGCCACGCCCACCTCGCGCAGCAAGGCGCGGAAGGCCTCCGCGTGCGGCTTCATGTGCGTCATGTCGCTCGTGTAGAGCCGCACGTCGAGCAGGTCCAGCAGGCCGGCGTCGGCGAGCCAGCGCTCGTGCAGCGCCCGCGGCCAGTGCGTGTTGGACAGCAGACCCGTGCGCAGCCCGCGGTCCTTCAGCGCCGTCAGGACGGGCACCGCGGCGGGGTCGTGCGCGACCGTCACAGCCCAGGCGGAGTGGTACGCCGCCAGCGCCCCCGCGACGTCCAGGTGGGTCTCCCGGGCGACCGACCGCACCAGCTCCTCGGTCGTGCCGCTGCGGTCGCCGGCGGCCACGGACTCGCGCCACCAGTGGTCCTCAGCGGCCAGCAGGGCAGCCGCCACCGGCTCCGGGTCGTCCGGGGCGAGCACCCGCGCGGCAGCCCGCCACATGTCCAGCAGGTCCACGTCGACGTGCTGCGACAGGGTGCCTCCCCAGTCGAACAGCACCGCTCTAACGGCCGACATCGGCCACCACAGCAGACGTGAGCCGGACCAGGTCGGCCGGCGCCAGCTCGACCGACAGCCCGCGACGGCCGCCGCTCACGAAGACGGTGTCGTACAGCTCGGCCGTCTCGTCCACGACGGTCGGCACGCGGGAGCGCTGCCCCAGCGGGCTGATGCCGCCGACGACGTAGCCGGTCGACCGCTCCGCCGCTGCCGGGTCGGCCATCGCGGCGCGCTTGCCGCCGACGGCCAGGGCGAGGGACTTGAGGTCGAGCGACCCCGAGGACGGGACGACGCCGCACACCAGCCGCCCGTCCACGTCCGCCAGCAGCGTCTTGAACATGCGGTCCGGCTCGATGCCCAGCGCGGCCGCAGCCGCCTGGCCGTAGGACGCCGCATGGGCGTCCACCTCGTAGGTGTGCACCACGTGCTCAACGCCCTGCGCCACGAGGAGCAGCACGGCCGGCGTCCCCTTGCCGGCCACTCAGATCGCCCGCTCGTACGGGTAGCCGTGCACGTGCGCGTAGCGCGACATGACGGCGTGGGCGCGAGCCAGGTCCTCCAGCGCGTCCTCGGGCGGCTCGTCGTCGGCGGCCCGCTCCGGGTCGAGCGCGCAGACGGCGCGGCGTACGGCGTCGACCTGCCCGCGCGCCTCGCGTCGCCCCTCCTCGTCGACCTCCCCGCCGACGTGGCTGTGGGCGTCGTCGACCAGCCGGCGCAGGGCCAGCTCGAGGGCGACCGCGTGCCGCTGCACGGCCGGATGCGCCTCGGCCGAGAACCCCAGCCGCGCGGCCAGCCAGAGCAGCGTCGCGCCCTCCACGAGCGCGAGCACGGACTGCCCGTGCGGCGGGTGGAACCAGTGCAGGACCGGGAAGCGCAGCAGGTGCTGCCGCGCCGAGATGACGTCCCGGCGCACCGCCTCCAGCGTCATCACGGGCTGCTCGTCGAGCAGCTCGACGGCCCGCTGCGCGTCGGTGATCTGCAGGTCCGAGACCGCCTCAGCCGCCGCCCGCAGGTCGCTCACGACCGTGTAGAGCGCCGGCAGGTAGCCGAGCGCGGCGGTGAAGACCGCGAGCCCGCAGGCACTCTCGAGCACGACGAGCAGGCGCAGGCCGTCGCTCTGGGCCGCGACGTCTCCGAGACCGAGGGTGGTCGCGACGGTGCCGGACAGGTACAGCGCCGCGATCAGGCCGTTGCCCTCGAAGCGCACGTCCGAGGAGTAGCCGAGGTTGTCGACGTCGGGCAGGTAGAGCAGCGCGTACGCCAGCCAGATGACGACCACCCAGCTGAAGATGGTCAGCACGATGCTCAGCGGCGCGGCGACCTGCTTCGCGCGGTGCCCGACCCGCCCGGGCAGCAGCAGCGCCCCACGCCACAGCACCGCGACCCACACCCTGGACAGGACGCCGCGGGCCGAGGGCAGCAGGACGGTCGCGAAGATGTCGACCGCGAGCAGCGCCAGCAGCAGCGAGCCCAGCAGGCGCGCGAGCACCTAGCGGTCGGCCCCGGTGCCGTGGACCCCGGTGCCGCGCACCTCCGCCATCACGGTGTCCACGATGCCCTCGAGCGCGACGGTCCTGCTCTCGCCGGACTTCCGGTCGCGCAGCTCGAGCTCGCCGTCGTCGAGGCCGCGGCCGACCACGACCGACGTCGGGACGCCGATGAGCTCGGCGTCCTTGAACGCGACGCCGGGCGAGACCTTCGGCCGGTCGTCGAGCAGCACCGTGAGCCCGCGCTGCTCGAGCTCGGCCGCGATGCGCTCGGCGACGGCCTTCTGCTCGCCCTTGCCGACGCCGACGAGGTGCACGTCGACCGGCGCGAGCTCGCGCGACCAGACCAGGCCCTTCTCGTCGTAGGACTGCTCGGCGATGGCGGCGATCGCGCGCGAGACGCCGATGCCGTACGACCCCATCGTCACGCGCACCGGCTTGCTGTCGGGGCCGAGGACGTCGAGGCCGAACGCGTCGGCGTACTTGCGACCGAGCTGGAAGATGTGGCCGATCTCGATGCCGCGGCCGATCTCGAGCGGCGACCCGCAACGACCGCACGGGTCACCGGCACGCACCTCGGCGGCGGGCACCACGTCGGCCGGCGTGAAGTCGCGGCCCATCACGACGTTCACCGCGTGCTTGCCCTGCTCATTGGCGCCGGTGGCCCACGAGCTGCCCTGGACGACGAGCGGGTCGACGACGTAGCGCAGGCCCTCGAGTCCCTGCGGCCCGATGTAGCCCTTGACGAGCTGGGGGAACTGGTCGAAGCGCTCGAACGGCAGGACCTCGGCGGGAGACACGTTGGCCTCCAGGCGCTTCACGTCGACCTCGCGGTCGCCGGGGACGCCGACGACGAGGGGCGCGGTCTTCCCGTCGGGCCAGCGCAGCAGGACGACGACGTTCTTGAGGGTGCCGCTGGCCTCGATGTCGTGCCCCTGGGCCTGCAGGACCTCGACGAGCGTGTCGATGGTCGGCGTGTCCGGGGTGTCGAGGACCTGCAGCGCCGGCTGCGCGGCGGGGTCGCTGGGCTCGGCGGCACGCAGCTGCACGGCCTCGGTGTTGGCGGCGTAGTCGCAGGACGTGCACGACACGAAGGTGTCCTCACCCGTGGGCGCCGGCGCGAGGAACTCCTCGGACGCGCTGCCGCCCATCGCGCCGCTGACCGCGGACACGATCCGGTAGTCCATGCCCAGCCGCGTGAACGTACGGATGTAGGCCTCGCGGTGCAGGTCGTACGACCGCTGCAGCCCCTCGTCGTCGAGGTCGAAGGAGTAGCTGTCCTTCATGACGAACTCGCGCCCGCGCAGGATGCCGGCGCGGGGACGCGCCTCGTCGCGGTACTTGGTCTGGATCTGGTAGATCGACAGCGGCAGGTCCTTGTAGGAGCTGTAGAGGTCCTTGACGACGAGCGTGAACATCTCCTCGTGGGTGGGCCCGAGGAGGTAGTCGGCGCCCTTGCGGTCCTGGAGCCGGAAGACGTTGTCGCCGTACTCGTCCCAGCGGCCCGACGCCTGGTAGGGCTCGCGCGGCAGCAGCGCGGGGAAGAGCAGCTCCTGCGAGCCGATGGCGTCCATCTCCTCGCGGACGATGGCCTCGACCTTGCGCAGGACCTTCAGGCCCAGCGGCAGCCA
>JBKJQM010000116.1:0-9470 GCA_046594005.1 Mycobacteriales bacterium | reverse complement strand
CCACGGAGCTGCGTGAAGCGGCTGTGTACAGCGGCTCCGGAACGTCGGTGGGCCGCCGCACGGTCGGGACTCCGACGACGAGGAGCCGCCGTGTGCTGGCAGTGCGACAACCCGCAGAAGAGCCGTGCCGACTACCTGGAGGAGGTGGTGCTGCCGACGATCCGGCGCTGCGGCTGGATGGTGCAGGGCGTCGGCGGCACCAGGCTGTACGCGCCCTTCGCCTACACCGTCGGGCTGACGGCGGCCGCCTTGCCCGAGCTCGTGCTGACGGGCCTGAGCGCCGTGCGCTCCTGCACGCTGTTGAACACCGTCGGGCAGTACTACCTGGGGGTCGACCCGCCGCCGCAGCACGGAGAGCGGGTGCATCTCACCGGCGGTCCCTGCACGGAGGTGGTCGACGTCCCGCACCCGGACGCGCACCTGTTCATTGCGGACGACCTGTACGGGCCGTCGCTGCGGGCGCAGCAGCTCGTGTGGGCGGACGGCCGCGGCACCTGGCCGTGGCAGGCCGGCCACCGGGCATCCCGAGGCGGGCAGCCCGTGCTCGGCCCACGGGCTGCGCGCCGGATCCACGACGCCTGACGCCGACAGCGCAGCGGCGTTGGCCCGGTGCCGTACGACGGGGAGGTGGCTGCGTGGCTGCGCCGTTCTGCGGAGCCAGCAACCCCTAGCCTCGGCCCGTGGCGCTCCTCGACGACCTGTCCGGCTGGCCGCGGGAACGGCTGGCCCGGCTGCTCACGCTGCGGCCCGACCTGCATGCTGCGAAGGACCTGCGCGACGTCGACCGGTTGGCCACCTCCTCGGGCAGCCTGCACGCCGCGGTGCTGGACCTGCCGGCAGCTCAACGTGCTGTTCTCGAGGCCGTCGTCCTGCTCACGGAGGACGCCTCCGAGTCCGATCTGGTCGAGCTGGATCCACAGGCCGATGCCGCGGCAGTGATGAGCGCGCTGGACGACCTGCGCGATCGGGTGCTCGTTCGCGACACGGGTCTGCGACCCGTCGGAATGGTCCGGCAGTACCTCCCGACTCCCCTCGGCCTCGGCCGACCGCTCGAGCGCGTGCACGAGCAGACGCCGTTGTACGAGCTGGAGCGGCTGCTGTCCCTCTACGGGGAGCGCGCGCCGCGCAGCAAAGCGGCCGCCCGCGCGCTCCTGTCCACCGTGCTGGGAGACACATCCGCGCTGGCCGGCTCTTTCGACAGGATGCCACCGGCGCAGCTGGCCGCACTGCGTCGCTACGACCGCGAGGGCCCCGTGCTTCGTGAACCTGGGCTGAACGTCTGGGAGGGCCGTCCGCCCACGGACGACGCGGTGCGCGACCTGATCGCGGTCGGGCTGCTGGCTGTCACCGCGACCGGGACCGTGGAGCTCCCGCTCGAGATCGGGTTGGCCCTGCGGTACCCCGCGGTCACTCGTTTCCCCACGCCACCGCTCACCAGTGGCCGGTCGGTTCCCGCCGCAGACCTGCGTGCGGGGTCGGCCGCTGCCGTGACGGAAGTCCTTGCACTGGTAGACGCTCTGCTTGCCCGCATCACTGCTGCTCCGATCCCGTTGCTGGCCAGCGGCGGCGTCGGGGTGAAGGAGCTGCGAGGCATCGGAGCGCAGTTGCCGGCGCAGCCGGGGGCGGTGTCCACCGTGCTGTCGCTGCTGCGTGGAGTCGGCGCGGTGGCGACGACCACCAAGGACCTGCGCGTGACCAGTAGCGAACGCCTGTGGTCCGCCGGCCAGGACGGCGCCCGGTGGAGCGACCTGGTCCGGGCGTGGCTGGCCATGACCGACCCCCCGGCTTCCGGCCGACGGCTCACCGCCGCGTTGGGCTTCGTGGCGTACGACGCCCGCGCCCGAGCTGGTCGAGAGCGACTGCTCCGACTGCTCGACAGCACGCCAGCCCTGTCGTGCACGACCGACCAGTGGCTGGACCAGTGGCACGCGCGGTGGCCCGAGCAACGACGTACCGCGGCTGACCGGGCGGGGGCATCGTCCGAGCGAGAGCTGCGTCATGACCTGCTCGCCGAGGCCGAGCTGCTCGGTCTGCTCGTGGATGGGGCGGCGAGTCCGCTGCTCGAGCCGCTTCTGGGCGGCGCGGACGTGGATGCCGCGCTGGCTGCTGCTGCCGGGGCGGGCGAGACCCGGGTGCTTGCGCAGGCCGACCTGACGCTCATATGCACCGGGCGCCCGGCCCGCGACATGAAGCTCGCGCTGGATCGCTTCGCCTCCGTCGAGTCAGCGGCACAGGCAACGGTCTGGCGGCTGTCGGAGAGCTCGTTGACCCGAGCCTACGACGAGGGTGACACGCCGGAGCAGGTGCTCGACGTGCTGGAGCGCCACGCGACGAGCCTGCCGCAGGCGATGGCCTACCTGGTTCGGGATGCCTACCGGCGCCACGGTCGCGCACGTGTCGGCGCCGCCACCTCGTACGTCGTCGTGGATGACGATGCGCTGCTGGCCACAGCGCTGGCCTCGAAAGGTGCTGCCAGCAAGGCGCTCGCCGCCCTTGGCGTGCGTCGGGTGGCGGCCTGCGTCGCCGTCTCCCGCGGATCGGTGGACGCGACGGTGACGGCGCTGCGCAAGGCAGGGGTGGCGGCCGTCGCCGAGACCTCGACGCGGACGGGCGCGGGCGCGGGTCCGTCAGGGACGACCCGCCGCGCGGCAGCGGCACCGGCTCGCCTCGCACCGCTCCCGCAGCGTCCCGCGGGGCGGGCGGAGGTCGAGGCGCACGTGGATCGCCTGCTGACGCCGTGACGGGAGGGCTGCGCAGCCCGTGCGCAGCGACTGCGGACCGGCGCCACTGCGCGTCGGCGCACGACGTCAGCAGGACCCTTCCGCCAGGGCAGCCGACGGTCACCAGCGTTCCTGGTCCTCAGCCTCCAGCTCCGCGACGGCTTCGGCGCAGAGCAGGCCGCGTCGACGGGTGGAGCGTCGGCCGAGGCTGTTCATGATCACTTCGCAGTCGCAGCAGCAGCCGCCTGTCTGCACCGCCCAGACCATCACGGGTCGACCCCGGACCTTGCGTCCGCGGGCCCAGCGCTCGGTGAAGCGATGCCCGGTGCAGCCGAACTCGCCGAGCATCCGCTGCAGGTAGTGCAGCAGGCACTCGCCGGTCAGCGGCGCCGTGAGCTGCTCTGAGGCCACCGCCAGCGACGCCTCGACCTGGGCGACGCGTTCCGTCGTCGACGCTGTCCTCCACGTCGCGCGCGGCTGGCTGCCGAAGGCCTCGTCCGGCCACGTGACCGACCCACGGGTCGTCACGGTGAGGAGCTCCCCGGTGACGACGTGGCAGAGATTGGAGCCGTAGCGCAAGCCGAGCAGCGCCTCCCGCTCGTCCAAGGAGTACCACGAGGCGCCCGGCCGGATCACGATGGGTACGGCAAGCGGCCACTCGGCGTACGGCAGCTCGCTGAAGCTGAACCCGAGGCGCAGCAACGCCCGCTCCGTCAGGCGGATGCGCTCGTGCTCGTCCTCGGCCGGCTCCTCCCACAGCTCGGTGACGCCCGCCACGTGCTGTCGTTCGTGCGGGCCATCCACGCGTGCCAGCAGGGTCCGCGGGCGGTCGAAGGGTTCCGAGGCAGCGACCGCCTCGAGCAGCAGGTCGGGTCGGCGTACCTCCCATCGGACGCAGTCGTCATCAGTGCGCATGGCGCCATCGTGGGGCCAGGCGGCGCCGTCGGCAGGTGTCCACACCTTGATGGTGGACAACGAGAAGCTCGTAGCAGCAGGTGTTGTGTGCGGCCTTGACGAGAGGAGCCCACATGGGCCTGCACACGGACTACCTGGGTCATGCTCGCATCGAGCCGCCGCTGTCACTGGCGGAGGTCGACTTCCTGAAGAGCTTCAACCGCACACGCCACTGCGGTGACCGCGGCCCGCTCGACGTCGCCGTGCACCCTGCCGACGACGACCAGATCTGCAGCACGGACACCTACAACCGGCCGGCGTCCCAGATGCCCGGCCTGTGGTGTCCGTGGACCTGTTGCAACGAGGGCTGCTGCCTGCGCTGGGACGGCGACGAGAAGCCGTACTCGCCTGACCGGTGGCTCAGCTACCTCATCGACACCTTCCTGCGCCCCGGAGCGGCCCTGGCCGACGAGCCGGCCGCACGGCGCCTGGGGCTCACGTTCGACCACGTGCTGAACGGGATGCTTGTCGGGGAGCGCCAGGAGACGTCGGAGCTGTTCGCCCTCGAGGTGCGTGACAACGCGGTGGCGCGGCGGACGCTGATGCACGGTCGCGAGGGCGTGGACGAGTGGGGCTACCGCATCGACGGTCGCGACCGCGCCGACCGGCGGGCGCAGCTGGCCGCGCGCCGCGCGCGGTTCGCGGCGGCCGTCGAGGAGGACCTCCGGGCCGCGGGATGACGCACGTGGATGCCTGCACGCCTGCTAGCGTGCAGGCGTGGCGCAGATGACGTGGCGGGTCTCCGACGAGCTGCTGGAGCAGGTGCGCCACCACGCCCAGCGTCACGGGCGCAGCCTGAACGACTGGGTCACCACGGTGATGGCTGCCGCGACCGATCCGGCGTACGCGGGCGACGAGGCGGCTGCGCTGCGCGAGAGGCTGGCTCGAGCCGGGCTTCTCGACGTGCCCTCTGGCGACGCGCTCCGCCGGCCCGCGTCACGTCAGGTGGCGGCGGCCAGGGCGAGAGCCGGAGCCGGCACGCAGCTCTCGGAGCTCGTCACCGACCAGCGCCGTTGACGGCTTTCGCCGACTCCTCGGCCGTGGTGAAGCTGTACGCCAACGAGCCCGGCGCGGCGCTGGTGCGCGCACAGGTGCCGTTCGTCGTCTCGAGCCTGGCCCGCGTCGAGGTTCCGGCAGCGCTGTGGCGCAAGCACCGCATGAGCCAGCTGACCGCACAGGATGCGGCCCTGCTGGCTTCGGACTTCGCGGCTGAGTGGCACGACCCCGCCGGACACTTCGCCCCCGTGCTCGTCCAGGGGCAGGTGCTCGAGCGCGCCGCTGCACTGGTGGCGGTGTACGGGCTGCGCGCGTACGACGGCGTCCAGCTCGCCTGCGCGGCGGCAGCCCGTGACGCCGACCCTCAGGTGGACGGCTTCCTGTGCTTCGACGCCGTCCTGAGCGACGCCGCGGCGCGCGAGGGGTTCCTGCTCGTCGTCTGAGCGGGTGATGACGAAGTCGTCCACGACCAGCAGCGTACGGACGCTGGTGCCGGATGAAGATGTGCTCAAGGCCCGCGAGACCAGGCCGCGCACGGCGAAGGTCTACTGCCATCGCGCCGAGTCCTGGCCCGAGGACGCCGAGATCGTGGAGCGGGTGCCGGTGAAGTCCTGCACAGCCCGGGGTCCAGCCGTCGAGCTGGTGCTGGATCGGGGGCGGGAGAAACGCAGCCAGCTGGTCTTCACCCGGGTCAAGGGCGGGCGCGAGGCGATCTTCTGGCAGACGCCGCGCACCAACGCCAAGGCTCGACCCGGGGTGCGCACGCCGCGAGCACGCGCCAGCGGGTTCGACTCGCTCCAGATCGTGGTCGACAGCGCCGAGCGCTACCCGTACCGCTTCTCCTCCCAGCGCGCAGAGACTCAGCGGGGCAAGCTCGCCTGCGGCGACTACGGGGTGCGCCAGGACGACGCGCTGGTTGCCGTCGTCGAGCGCAAGTCCCTCGAAGACCTCGCCCGGAGTCTGGTCGACGGGCGGATGGCCGGCCAGCTGGCCGAGCTCGCCACCGTGGGCCGCGCTGCCGGACCGGCAGCTCGACCAGGCCGCGAGCTGACCTGGAGGAGCCCGACCTCGTCGGTGACAGCTACAGCCCCTTGCCCGGGTTCAGCAGGCCCGCCGGGTCGAAGGCCGCCTTGATCCGCCCCATCAGCGCCCGCTCCGCGGCGCCGAGCTGCCGGTCCAGGTACGGCTGCTTGAGCAGCCCCACGCCGTGTTCGCCGGTCAGGGTGCCGCCCAGAGCCAGCGCCGCCTCGACGATCTGCTCGAAGGCGCGCTGCGCCGCTCGTACCTGTGCGTGATCGGTCGCGTCGTAGACGACGGTCGGGTGCAGGTTGCCGTCCCCCGCGTGGCCGAAGGTGCCGATGACGACCCCGCACTCGGCAGCGATCTGCTCGACGGCGCGCACCAGGTCCGGCACCCGTGGCACCGGGACGCACACGTCGTCGAGCAGCGTCGTCCCCAGCCGCTCGAGCGCCGGATAGGCAGCCCGGCGCGCTGCCAGCAGCGCCTCGCCCTCGACCGCGTCGTCGGTCGTGGCGACGTACGCCGCGCCCGCCTGCTCGCAGGCCGCCACGCAGCGCTGCGCCTCGGCGGTGGCGTCCGAGCCGTCGCACTGGAGCAGCAGCAGCGCGCCCGTACCGGTGTCCAGGCCCATGCTCGTCATCGCCTCCACGGCAGCCACTGTCGTGCGGTCGAGCAGCTCGAGCAGCGACGGCTCGGCGGTGGCCATCACGGCCACCACTGCCTCGCCGGCGGCGGCCACGTCGGGGAACGAGGCGACCACCGTGGCCGGTGGCCGCGGCGCCGGCCGCAGCCGCACCGTCACCTCCACGACCACGGCCAACGTCCCCTCGGAACCGACCAGCAGCCGGGTGAGGTCGAGACCGGTGACGTCCTTGCGCGTGGCGCTGCCGGTGCGTACGACGGTGCCGTCGGCCAGGACCGCGGTGAGCGCCGCCACGGCGTCACCCGTGACGCCGTACTTCAGGCAGCAGCTGCCGCCGGCGTTGGTGGCGGCGTGCCCGCCGACCGTGCTGATGGCGCGGCTCGCCGGGTCCGGCGGGTACCAGAGCCCGTGCTCCGCGACGACGGATGCGAGGTCGGCGTTCAGCACGCCCGCCTGAACGGTGGCTGTCCGCGCCGCTGCGTCGACCTCGAGGATGCGGTCCATCGCCTCGAGGCTCAGCACGATGCAGCCGTCGACCGCGTTGGCGCCACCGGCCAGCCCGGTCCCCGCGCCACGCGGCACCACCGGCAGCCCGTGCGCGGAGGCGAAGCGCAGCGTCGTCACGACGTCGTCGATCTCTCGTGCCCGCACCAGCGCCAGCGGTGCACCTGCGGCGGGGAAGGCTGCCCGATCTCGGGAGAAGGCGACCAGCACCTGCGGATCGACGACGACGCGACCCTCCGGCAGCGCCCGCGTCAGCTCGGTGGCATGGTCGGACGACGACGAACCAGGCCCCATGCCGAGACGGTAGGCGGGGGCACCGGACTCTGCCCGCAGGAGCACCCCTTGATCTTCATCACCGCCGTCTTCTCGGTGAAGCCGGAGCACGCCGATCGCTGGGTCGATCTCAGCGGCGCCTTCACCGCAGCGACCCGGGCGGAACCCGGGTGCCTGTGGTTCGACTGGTCCCGCAGCCTCGAGGACCCGAACGAGTACGTGCTCGTCGAGGCGTTCCGCGACGGCGACGCGGGTGGGCAGCACGTGCAGTCCGAGCACTTCCGGGCGGCGCAGGTCGAGCTCCCGCAGTACCTCGCGGCCACGCCGCGGGTCGTCAGCGTCGAGGTACCGCAGGACGGCTGGTCCGAGCTCGGCGAGATGCGCGTCGACGGCTGACGCCGATCCCGCAGTAGCGTCCGCCGCATGGCCCACGACCAGGAGCTGGCGGACCGCCTTCGCCTGCTGCTGAGCAGCCACCGGCCCACTGAGAAGCAGATGTTCGGCGGCCTCGCGTTCCTCGTCGACGGCCATCTGGCGGTCGCCGTCAGCGGTCAGGGCGGACTCATGGTCCGGGTGCCACCGGCGCAGAACGAGGCGCTGCGCCGCGAGCCGGGGGTCGAGCCGATGGTCATGCGGGGCCGCCCGATGACGGGCTGGTTGCGGGTCGGTGTGGAGGTCCTCGAGGACGACGACGTCCTGCGGTGGTGGGCAGAGCGCGGCGTGGACTACACCTCGACCCTGCCGCCGAAGCAGCTCAGAACGGCAGGTCGTCGTCCGGGAAGTACGTCCACTGCGTCTGGTCGCGTCGCGGGCCGGTGAGCCACGGGCGCTCGTCTTCGACGGTGAACGGCTGGAGCTGAGCGAGGTCGGTCCGGGCGAGCTCGTCCGGGTCGGGTAGGACGGCGGGTCCGTCGTCGTCGTCGATGCCGGGGGAGGGTTGCAGGTGTCGTGGGACTTCGACGACCTGGCCGGCGGGGGTGAACCAGAAGGTCGAGGTGGGGGTGCGCAGCGGCGTCCAGCCGTGGTGCTTGAGCTGGTGGGTGCGGGTGGCGCGGGCGACGAGGTTCCAGGCGGCGGTCGGGCCTTTCGGGTAGGGGGTGTCGTGGTCGAGCTCGCAGGCGCCGGCGCGTCGTAGCCCGCCGGTCGGTCCGTCGCAGTAGCGGTCGCGCAGCTCGACCAGGTCGCGCAGTCCGGGACTGGGGTCGTGCTGGTCCTCGGCCTGTCCGGCGGCGCCTGTGAGGGTGATGTCGTCGACGACCAGGTCGATCAGGGCGTGTCTGAGCTCTTCGTAGGTCGGTGGTGGTCGTAGGTCGGTGTCGGCGATGTCGACGATCTGGCCGGTGCTGCCGTCGAGGCAGACGCGGCGGAGCTCGGCGTCGACGAGCAGGAGTCGGCAGGTCGGGGCGCTGAGCCAGCCGTAGCCGTCGAGCCAGCCGGGTTCGTTGCTCAGTCCGAGGGCCGTCTCGACGGGGACGGTGATGTTGGCCTGGACGGGTCGGCTGCGTCGGCAGTCGGTGCTGGCAGGTTCGACGAACGAGGGCCGCAGACCGGCGGCGGCGGTATCGGCAGCGGCTGCAGGGTCGGTGGCGAGCGCTCCATCGGTGGCGAGCGCGGGGGTCGGGTCCACCGGCGGGTGCACGGCGCACGGGAAGGTGCTGCTGGCCAGGTCGAAGCGCAGCTGCGCGAGCGTCCGCGGGTCGCCGGTGGCTCTGAGCGTGCGGGCCCGTTGGTCGAGGGTGACGTACCAGCGTGTCAGCGCCGCCGCCGGTCCCGAGAGCAGCATGCTGGCCTGGTCGTCGGGGGCGGCGCGGAACTCGACGTCCCGGCCGTTGTTCTGCTGGGCGGTGCGCCGGGCGGCCTCGTCCGGGTCGGCCTTCATGATGGCCCGTCGGGTCTCCTGGACGATCCGGCTGACCGAGAGCCGCGCGACCTTGTCCGCGAGTTGCGCGTCGACGAGCCGGGCGACGTCGTCGGCTGCGGTCTCCAGCTCGGTGATGAACGCGCGTGCCCGCTGTGCGGTGACCCGTCCCTCGGTCAGCAGCTGGAGGGTGCACGGCATCGTGCCGGTGAGCGCAACAGCCTGCCGGATCAGCGCCGCTGCGCCGCGGTCGCTGATCTTCCGCGCCGCGGCGACCTCGGTGCGGAACGAGGTCCAGGGGGTGGCGCCGCGCTCGTCCATCGGGCACCGCGGCACCTGCGCCGCGAGCTCGGCGAGCAGGCGCATGTCGGCGGCGAAGCGGCGGGCCTCGTCCGCCGTCGACTCTCCGAGCGCGGCCAGCCCGGCCTGGAAGTCGTCGCGCAGCCACGGGCAGTCGTCCTCGATCTCGCGGAGGGCTGCGGCTGTGGCCATGCCTCATCCT
>JBKJQM010000085.1:0-6819 GCA_046594005.1 Mycobacteriales bacterium | reverse complement strand
TGGGCGTGGCGGCCCACCCCAGCCCGGGCTGGACCGGCCCGACCGTCATCGGTGGCCTCGCCGCCGCGGGTCACCGCGTCAGCACCAGCGGCGCCGAGGAGCGCCAGGGCGTCGTCCACCGCCTGGACGTCGGCACCAGCGGGCTGATGGTCGTGGCCAAGAGCGAGCGCGCGTACACCGTCCTGAAGGACGCCTTCCGCGAGCGGACGGTCGACAAGCGCTACCACACCCTCGTGCAGGGCCACCCCGACCCGTTGACCGGCACGGTGGACGCCCCGATCGACCGGCACCCGACCAGCGCGTACAAGTTCGCGGTCGGCGCCGGTGGCCGGGACAGCGTCACGCACTACGAGACGATCGAGGCGTTCCGGCACGCGACGCTGCTCGAGATCCACCTCGAGACCGGTCGCACCCACCAGATCCGGGTCCACATGGCTGCCATGAAGCACCCGTGCGTCGGCGACGTGACCTATGGCGCGGACCCCACCCTGAGCAAGCGGCTCGGGCTGGAGCGCCAGTGGCTGCACGCCGTGCGGCTGTCCTTCGCGCACCCCGACGACGGCCGGTGGGTGAGCTTCGAGAGCCCGTACGCCCCCGACCTGCAGCGTGCGCTCGAACGAGTCCAGGAACCTACGTGAGCCTGAAGGACCTCGACGCGCAGCTGCTGCCCCGGCTGGCGGCGTGGCTGCGCGGCGTCCTCGACGGCGGCCAGGCACGGCGCGCGAGCGCCCGCGCCGACGTCCGGCAGCGCTGGCGGCAGCTGCTCGACCCCACCCGCCCGGGCGTGCTGCGCCGGCTGGACGACCGCTACGCAGCCTCCGGCCCGCTGCACCTGCTGCGGGACGTCCCCCAGCTCGGCGTGCTGCTGGTGGCCGCCGTCTTCCTCGCCGGGGCGGGTGTGGCGCTCGCCCGCAGCGGTCCGGAGAGCGTCAAGGAGCGCCAGCTCGTGCAGCAGGAGGAGGCGCTGCCCCTCACGCTCGGCGTCGCCGTCGGACAGGCGGTGGAACCGCACCTGGTCAAGGACCGCGAGCGGGCGGTGGCGCTGGCGAAGCAGACCCCGGACCTGCGCTACCTCGCGCTGCTGAGCGTCAAGGACGAGCTGACGATCCCGCAGGTCGCGAGCCTCACCGCCGAGTCGCAGCTGGTGGTCCGCAAGGTCTACGTCCGCGCCCCGGTGTCGGGCGACCCGGAGCCGCTCGAGGTCGAGCCCGGCGACGACGTCGTCCGCACGCTGACCTCGCTGTTCGCCGAGACCGCCCGCCGCAAGGCCGACGAGCAGCGCGAGTTCCTCTCGCTCGCGCAGTCCATCGAGCCGACGTCGCAGGGCGAGAAGGACTTCAAGGCGTCGTACGAGGCGGCTGCCCGCACCTCTGGCCGCGAGGCCGCGGCCTACCGCACCGGCTGCGCCTGCGTGCTCGCCGTCGTCGTCGAGGGACCTGCGTCGCAGCTCGCGGAGCTGCTGTCCCTGCCGGTCCTGCGCGGCGTCGAGGTGGCTCCTCGCGGCGCCGAGCTGAACGCGCTCGACGTCACGCCGCTGTCGCCGGACGTCACGGGCGTGGTGCCCGAGCCGAGGGCCCGGACCGGCGGATGAGCCTGCAGGTGCGCCTGGCCGGGCGCGAGGACATGAACGCGGTCTTCGCCCTGCGCCACGAGGTGTTCGTCGTGGGCCAGGACGTCCCGGAGGACCTCGAGCGCGACGACCTCGACGCCACCTGCGACCACGCGGTCGCGCTGCTCGACCGGGCGGTCGTCGGCACCGGCCGGCTCATCGACGGGGCGACCGACGAGGACGGTCGGCTCGTGCCCGGCACGTCCGGGACGACCGGCACCGTCGGGCGGATGGCGGTCTCCGACAGCGCGCGTCGCGCGGGCGTCGGGCGCGCGCTGCTCGACCTGCTCGTGCTGCGGGCGCTGGAGCGGGGGCTGTCCCAGGTCGAGCTGCACGCCCAGGTGCACGCGAGGGGCTTCTACGAGCGGGCCGGCTTCGAGCCGTACGGCGAGGTCTACCTCGAGGCCGGCATCGAGCACCTCGGGATGCGCCGGGAGCTCTAGACCGGTACCCGTACGCGCAGGGCGCCCGGCTCCACCCGGCAGCTCAGGACGGCGAGGTCGTGGACCAGGTCGCCGTCGTACTGCACCGGCTGGGCCGGCTGCGACCGCACCACCACGGTGCGCGCCGTCCAGCGCTCCAGCACCGCGTCACCGGGAGCCCGGCCGATCCCGACGCGGCGGGCCAGCCGCAGCCAGTCGCGCAAGCCCCGTGGCGCGAGCACCGCCACGTCGAGCAGCCCGTCGTCCGGCAGCGCACCGGGCAGCAGCTCGAGCCCGGCCTGCAGGGCGCTGACGTTGCCGACCAGCACCCCGCGCCCCTGGCGCCGCACCGCCACGCCGTCCACCTCGAGGTCGTACGTCGCCAACGGCCCCCGCAGGTGCCGCGCCCCGGCCAGGACGTAGGCCGCCCAGCTCAGCCACACCTTGGCGCGGTCGGAGGTGTCCCGGAGCATCGCGGCGTCGAAGCCGGTGCCGGCCATCACCAGGAAGCACTCGCCGTCGGCTGCCCGTCCCACGTCCACGTGCGCCGTACGGCCGGACGCGGCCACCCGCGCCGCGGCCTCGACCTCGAGCGGGATGCCGAGGTTGCGGGCCAGCAGGTTGCCCGTGCCGCTGGGCAGCAGCGCCATCGGGACGCCCGTTCCGGCCAGCACCGTCGCCACCGAGCGGACCGTCCCGTCGCCGCCGCACACGACGACGAGCTCGGCGCCGTCCTCGAGCGCCTGCCGTGCCTGACCCGGGCCGGGGTCCTGCGCGGTCGTGGGCAGCCAGGCGGCGTCGGGCAGCCCGGCCCGCTCCAGGACGCCCAGCACCCGGCGGTCCCAGAACGGGTCGCCGCTCTTGGTCGGGTTGGCGACGACGGCGGTGCGGGGCACGCGCCGATCCTGTCAGGACGGGGGCGGCGGCCCGGTCCGCCGCGCTAGCGGCTGCTGGGGGCCGGGAAGCCGCCCTGCCAGATCCCGTACGCCGCCAGCAGAGCGGCACTGGTCCCGAACGCGGCGAGCACCAGCCGGTCCCGCGGCCGCCAGGCGACCAGGCCGACGGCGACGATCAGCGACTCCACGGCCGTCGTGCCCTCGAGCGCGTTGGTGGTCCACGTCAGGCCGGTGGCGACGGCCAGCAGCAGCGCTCCCGGCGTCGCCCGCAGCGGCACCGCACGGACGAGTGCCACCACCAGCAGCGCCGCCCCGGCGTACCAGAGCCGATGCCCCACCACCTCGTCCCAGAGGTGGACGGGCCGCGCGTCTCCCCGGACGTTGCCGATGGAGTTCGCGGACAGGTGCACCCCGTGGCCCTGCACGTACAGCAGCGCCCCGCTCAGCGCAGTGCACCAGCCACGCCGGTCGGTGCCGGCGACGGCCAGCGCGGCGAGCGCGGTCGGCACCACCGCCCACGGCGTGAGCAGGTCGATCCAGTCGCCCCAGCGGGTGCCGCCGCCGGCGTCGCCGAGCCCGCCCGGGAGGGCACCGACGTGGTGCACCACGTTGTAGGCGAGGGCGCAGAGCGCGGCCCAGCGGGCGGCGGTCATGTCCGGCCGCCTCGTCATGCGGCCGTTCTACAGGGCCTGGTCCGGCGCTAGGGTGCGCCGTGCCGTCGTCCCCGCGCCTGGCCTACGCCGCCCTCGCGGCGGCCGATGCGCTGCTCGCCGCGACCGGGCACGACCGGTCCCGCCGCCTCTCCAAGCCGCTGCTCATGCCGCTGCTGTCCTGGCAGCGCGATGCTCCGACCCGCCGGGCGCTGGTGCTGGGCGGAGTCGGTGACGTGGCGCTGCTGAGCTCGTCTGAGACGGCCTTCCGCGCCGGACTCGGGTCGTTCCTCGTCGGGCACGGGGCGTGGGTGCGGGCGTTGCGCGGCCGCCCGGGGGGCGGTCGGGTGCAGCGCCGGCCGGCCCTGGCCGTCCCGTACGCCGTGGCGCTGGTCGGGTTCAACGCCTTCCTGTGGGGGCGTACGGGTCGCGACCGCATACCGGTGCTCGTCTACAGCGCCGCGCTGACCGCGACGGCTGTGGCGGCGCTGGACACCGGCGACCCGCGGGCGGCGCTCGGCGGCGCGCTGTTCCTCGGCTCGGACGGACTCCTGGCGCTCGAGCGCTTCGCCGGCGTGCACCTGCCCGCCCACGAGGGCCTGGTGATGTCGTCCTACACGGCGGCGCAGGCCCTGCTGGCGGCGGGCGGCAGCACGACGTGACTCAGACGTTCAGCCACAGGTAGCGCCCGGTGGCGACGAAGGCGAGGGCCGCGCCCAGGGGCGCGAGCGGCCACAGCGGGACGGCGATCCCGACGACGAGGGCGGTGCAGCCCACCGCGAACGCAGCCGCGTAGACCCAGCGGTTGGCCTCGAGCCACTGGGCCGACCTGCCCCCCATGACGAGGACGCTGCTGAGGCAGTACGCGCCCAGCACGCCGCCGCCCGCTGCCACGAGCACGGACAGCAGGACGAGGCCGGGCGAGCTCACCCGCACGAGGCTAGGCAATGCCGGCGCCGGCCGCTGGCGGCAGGGGACGTCCCGGAGTCCGTCGCTCGACGAGCTCGGCGAGCAGTCGGCGCCACGGGCGACGGCGTCCCACTCGGCCCACCCCTGCAGCCGGGCCTGGTGCGTCGTCGGTGCGACGTCCGCGGCCGGCTCCCCGAGCAGCAGCCGGCGCGGCGGGGTCGGCCTGTCGAGCACCCGGAGCAGCGCCTCGCCGGCACGCGCGGCTGGATCCCCCCGCCGCGTCACGGGCGCCACGGGGGCCGCGCGGGGTGGGCACGCCGCGATCGGGTAGCGCTCTGTCGACTGCCTGCACAGCGCAGTCCGGCGCCCACAGGACCTCCTGCGCCCCTGACCCGACCGGAAGGACCGCCATGTCCCACCACCTCGACACCCCCGAAGCCGCTGAGCGCGGCCAGCTGTTCATCGACGACCTGTACGTCTTCGACGGCCAGGGCAGCACCGCCCTCGTCCTCGACGTCAACACGACGGTGACCGGCGAGCACGCCGACCCCGACTTCTGGCCGGGCGCGCGGTACGAGCTCAAGGCGCACCTCGACGGGTCCGCCCGGGAGGGCATCACCTTCCGCGTCACGTTCGGCGAGCCGGAGCCCGGTGGGGCCCAGGCCTTCCAGCTGCAGGTGCTGACGGGGTCGGACGCCTCCGACGACGACGCCACCGGGCAGCTGGTCCTCGAGGGACGCACCGGCTCCGCGGCGAGTGCCGACGGGGTGAAGGTGTGGGCGGGCCGGGCCGCGGACCCGTTCTACTTCGACCTGTCGCTGCTCGAGCCGATCAGCGCTGCGGTGACCGGCGGCACGGCCGCGGACCTGTCCGAGTGGCAGCCGGAGGACGCGGAGAACACCTTCGGCGACACCAGCGTCGCGTCGATCGTCCTCGACGTGCCGCACGGGTACGCCGGCCTGGACGCGGGGACGCGGGTGGACGTGTGGGCGGCCAGCAAGCTGGCCGACGGCTCCGGAGGGTGGAAGCAGGTCAACCGCGGCGGCCGCCCCATGATGTGGCCGATCTTCTGGCCGGACGACACCGACTTCTCGAACCCCGCCAACGGCCGGCACCCGTCCGAGGACGCTGCTGCCGACGGCGACGCCTTCGCCCGGATGATCGGCGCGGCAGCGGCGGCCAACGGTGCGCCCGGGGACACGGCGTCGTACGGTCGCACGGTCGCGCAGGAGCTGTTCCCGGACGTCCTGCCCTACGAGATCGGCACACCGGCCACGTTCGGCAAGGACGTGCGCAACGGCCGCGCTCTCGCCGACAACGCACCCGAGGTCATGCTCTCGCTGGTGACGGGCATGGACGTCCCCTCTGGGCTCACGCCGGCCGCCGCAGAGGCCTTCCGGAGCCCGTCCTTCCCGTACGTGGTGCCGGTCTAGGTCCGGGCCGGGCCGGGGATGAGCCGGGAGCTGTAGGGCCGGTGGCCGTCTGCCCACGCCGATCCGCAGGGTGCGCCAGGATGGCAGCACCTCCCTGCACTGCCCCTGCACCGACCTGGAGCCCTCGTGCGTCGTCCCCTCCCCGTCGTCCTGGCGAGCCTCGCGCTCGGGTTCCTCGCCATCGGCACAGCCGCAGCCGTGCCGACCACCGCGGTCCCCGGCGCGCCTGCGTCCCCGCCGTCGACGCCGCGCGCGGTGTGCGGGCCCGGCTCGGTGCCCGAGCCCGGCATCCAGGGGCGGGTGCCGGCCGGCGACGTCGCCCGGGGCGGGGCCAAGGACGGCTACCGCTGCAACGTCGAGCTCCTCGGCCGGGAGGGCACCACCGCTGGCTTCAAGGTGGAGCGGTACGTCGACAAGGCCGGCCACGAGTGCGCCTACTACGACTCGACGGCGGTCTTCCCCACCGACGCCGCACAGAGCCCGGTGGGCGTCGCCGTGCTCGACATGCGCGACCCGCGCCGGCCCACCCGTACCGCCACGCTCGTCACGCCGGCGATGCTGACCCCCCACGAGTCGCTGGTCGTGAACGCACGGCGTGGCCTCCTGGCGGCGGTGTCCGGCAACCTCGTCACCGAGCCGGGCGTCCTGGACGTCTACGACATCAGCGAGGACTGCCGCACGCCGGTGCTGGCGTCGACCTCGCCGTTCGGCCTGCTGGGCCACGAGAGCGGGTTCGCACCGGACGGCAAGACCTTCTACTCCGCCTCGCTGGGCGGGGGCACGGTCACGGCGATCGACCTCGACGACCCGACCCGACCGGTGCCGCTGGTCGTCCTCAACTACGACACCCACGCGATCACCATCAGCGACGACGGCAACCGGGCCTACCTGGCCGCGACG
>JBKJQM010000022.1:0-2606 GCA_046594005.1 Mycobacteriales bacterium | reverse complement strand
GGCCGGCCGAGGCGCGGGGACCACAGGAGCGCGAGCCGGCGGTCCTGGGCGTTCCACTTCTCACGACGCTCGAGCAGCCGGTCGCCCGGCTGCGCGAAGACCTCGCCGCCCGCGGTCAGGACGCCCACCGGCTCGCACTCCTGCACCGCGCCTGCCCAGTCAGGAACCGCTGCCCCCGGGACCGGCGCGTCGGAGAGCGCTCCTCCGGCGATCGCGTCCTGCCAGACGGGCAGGGACGGGTCCTCCAGCGCCGCGGCGGTGACGCGGAACGGCGCCGGGCGTACCCACTCCACGGTCAGGGCGTCCGGACCGAACCGGCGCAGGAAGGCCGTGTAGACGGTCTTGCACTCGGGGCAGCGGGTCTGCTTGCGCCGGACGTCGTCAGCGCTCTTCACCCCGATGGCGCGCCAGTCCCGGTCCTCCGGGTCGATCCGCAGCGACGGGTGGCAGGGCAGGGCGAAGGGGTCCACCTCCGCGAGGGTAGGACCCGCGGGGCATGCTCGACCTCATCCCCTGCCCCTTGGAGCTCCTGTGCAGACACGCACCCTCGGCACGCTGACCGTCTCCGCCCTCGGCCTCGGCTGCATGGGCATGAGCGAGTTCTACGGACCGGGCGACGAGCAGGAGTCGCTCTCCACCGTCCATGCCGCACTCGACGCCGGGTGCACGTTCCTCGACACCGCCGACATGTACGGCCCCTTCCTCAACGAGGAGCTGGTCGGCCGCGCAATCGCCGGGCGGCGTGACGAGGTCGTGCTGGCCACGAAGTTCGGCATCGAGCGCAGCGCCGAGGGCGCGCGCATGGGTGTCAACGGCCGACCGGAGTACGTCCGCGCCGCCTGCGACGCGTCCTTGCAGCGGCTCGGCGTCGACGTCATCGACCTCTACTACCAGCACCGCGTCGACCCGGCGACGCCGGTCGAGGACACGTGGGGCGCGCTGGCCGAGCTGGTGCAGGCCGGCAAGGTGCGCCACCTCGGCATCTCCGAGGCCGGCCCGGACACGATCCGCCGAGCGCACGCCGTGCACCCGGTCACCGCCCTGCAGACCGAGTGGTCGCTGTGGTCGCGCGACCCCGAGGACGAGCTGCTCTCCCTGGTGCGCGAGCTCGGGATCGGCTTCGTGCCGTACAGCCCGCTCGGCCGCGGCTTCCTCACCGGGCAGTTCACGACGCCCGACGACATCCCGGAGGGCGACTTCCGCCGCGGCAATCCGCGGTTCCAGGGCGAGAACTTCGCGCGCAACCTGCAGCTCGTGGACCGCGTGAAGGAACTGGCGACCGAGAAGGGCTGCACGCCCGCGCAGCTCGCGCTCGCCTGGCTGCTGCACCAGGGCGGCGACGTCGCGCCGATCCCGGGCACGAAGAAGCGCTCCCGCCTCGCCGAGAACCTCGGAGCCGTGGATGTGAAGCTGACTGCGGAGGACCTTGCGCGGCTCGACGAGCTCGCGCCGGTCGGGGCGGCTGCCGGCGATCGCTATCCGGACATGAGCACGGTCAACCGGTAGCCCAGAGCCGCGAGATCGCCTGTGGCCAAGCAATTTTGGATTGTGCAGGCTGTTCGAACAGGTGTACGATGAGCCATGTCCGCAGCGCCCTTCCTCGACGGCGATCCGCCGTCTGGGGATGCGGCGCAGGTCGCTGCGTTGGACGCGGTCCGTGAGTGTCTGGTCGCTGATGCGCGGTCGTGGGCGGTGCAGCTGCGGGAGTGCGCGGCGCTGGCGTGGCGGGCGGAGCGGGCCGGGGCGCAGACCCGGCGGACGCTGGCGTTGGAGCTGGCCGGGTCGTGGCGCATCTCGCAGCTCACCGCTGAGCGGTGGGTCGCCGAGGCCGAGAGGTTCGACGACGCGCTGCCGCTGACCTTGTCGATGATGGGTTCGGGCAGCTGCTGCGGCATCAGGGGTCTGTGCTGCTGCACCGGACCTCCGGCTGCTCCCCCGAGATCGCCCGGGCGGTGGAGGCGGAGGTGCTGCCGGGCGGCGCCGGGCTGTGCCCGTCGGACCTGGGGCGGCAGGTCACCCGGGTGCGGTTGCGGATCGAGTCCGAGCAGTCCGACCCGGCAGTGGAAGAGCAGGCCGACGCCGACCGGATCGCCGGCCGGCGGACGTTCGCCCGGCCCACCGACGACCAGATGATGCACACCGGCGCGGTCCTGACCCCCGAGCAGGGGGTGGCGTGGGCGGCCGGGATGGACGCCCTCGAACGACGGGAGCGCCTCGCCGACAAGGGCGCCGGGATCGAGCGGACCGCTGAGCAGCGCCGGGCGGACCTGTACGCCGCCCTCCCGGCGCTGGTGCTCACCGGGACCGCCGCCGACGACAGGTGGCGCAAGGCCGCCGGGATCGTCGGTGGACGGATCAGCCAGGACCCGACCGAGCCCCTGCTGCTCGACGACGACCTGGTGGACGGTCCGGTGCCGCCGCCGTGGACGTTTCCCTCCGAGCAGGTCTGCGCCCAGGTCGTCCTCAACGTCCACGTCCCCGTCTCGACCGTGCTCGAGCTCTCCCAGGAACCCGGCACGGTGGACCGGTACGGCCCGGTCTCCGCCGGGCACATCCGGCTGCTGCGGCCGCACAGCCTGCGCCGAGTCATGGTCGACAGTCGCAGC
>JBKJQM010000430.1:0-3244 GCA_046594005.1 Mycobacteriales bacterium | reverse complement strand
GGCCTTGCGCAGCACGAAGCGGGTCTGCGGCAGCGGCCCCTCGGAGGCGTCCACCAGCAGGGCGACGCCGTCGACCATGGACAGGCCGCGCTCGACCTCACCGCCGAAGTCGGCGTGACCCGGCGTGTCGATGATGTTGATGAGGATGTCCTTGCGACGGACCGCGGTGTTCTTCGCGAGGATCGTGATGCCCTTCTCGCGCTCGAGGTCCATCGAGTCCATGACGCGGTCGGTGACCGCGCCCTCCTCCTGCTGGTGCTGGGTGTAGGCACCGGACTGCAGCAGCATGGCGTCGACGAGGGTGGTCTTCCCGTGGTCGACGTGGGCGATGATCGCCACGTTGCGGATGTCGTCACGCGTGGGCACAGCGGTACTCCGATGATCGGCTGGGGGGCCTCGGGAACGAGGCCGTCACCCGGGGCTGGGCGGCCGAGCAGGGACAGCCGGCACCCCTCAGCCTACCGGCGCGCCCGTTCAGCCCCCTGCCGCCGCTGATCTTCCGCATCTGGTCCCGGATCGGGCCCGACACGCCGTGCCCGGCGACCACCCGCGGTAGATCATCGCGTGAGGTGGGCGCGCAGCTCCTCCATCAGCGGCAGGTCCACCGGGATCCACGGCACCTCGAGCAGCTCGCCCGCGGACAGCCAGCGGTGCTGGTCGTGGTCGACCAGCGCCGGCTCCCCCGCCACCAGGCGGCAGAGGTAGACGCGCAGCACCGCGGTCTCGCCGATCGGCAGGTCGGCGCCGAGCCGCTCGCCGACCTCCGCCTCGACCTGGAGCTCCTCGCGCAGCTCCCGCAGGAGCGCCTGCTCGTCGCCCTCCCCGTCCTCGACCTTGCCGCCCGGGAACTCCCACAGCCCGGCCAGCCGCGGCGGGCCGGTGCGGCGGCTCGCGAGCACCCGCCCGTCCCGCAGCAGCGCGGCACCGACGACGTGGACCAGGGGCACGGCGGCACACTAGGACGCGTGCGCACCCCGCTGACGGAGGACGAGCTGACCACGGCGCTCGCCTCGCTGCCCGCGTGGTCCGGCGACCTGCGCCGCATCTCCCGGCCGGTCGTCCTGACACCCGAGATCGCCGCCCGCATCGCGCAGGTGGCCGACGAGCTGGACCACCACCCGGTGCGCGAAGGCGGCCGGCTCGTGCTGTGGACGCACGTCCGGGACGCGGTCACGCAGCTCGACATCGCGCTGGCGCGGCGCATCGACGAGCTGCTCTAGGTGGGTGCGCAGGCAGCGGCGCTCCTGGACGCCGGCGGGCCGGTCGGCGACGTGCCGCCGACGGCCGCCGTTGCCGGGCAGCTGCAGCTGACGGCTCCGGAGCCGTACGACCTGGACCGCGTCGCCCGCGGCCACGGCGGGGTGGGGCTGGCGCCGAGCGCGTACGACGGCAGCCGCCTGCACCGGGTGCTGCGGCTGCCGGACGGGCCGCTCCCGGTGGTGGTGCATCCGGACCTGACGGTCACCTGGTCCCGGCCGGCCTCGCACGAGGCGGAGGTCGAGCGTCAGCTGCGGGGAGTCCTCGCCCTCGACGACGACCTCGCCGATCTGTGGGACGCCTGCGACCGCGTGCCGTCCCTGACCTGGGTCCGGCTGTCCGGCGCGGGACGGGTGCTGCGGGCGCCCACCGCCTTCGAGGACCTGACCGGTGCGCTCGCCTCGACGAACACGTCGTACGCCGCGACCCGCCGGATGGTCTCAGGGCTGGCGGGCGGCGGACCCTTCCCGACGCCGGACGAGGTGCGCGAGCTCGGCGACGCACGGCTGCGCGAGCTCGGCTGGGGCTACCGCGCGCCGCAGCTGCTGGCGCTCGCCTCCGTCGACGTCGAGCAGTGGCGCGATCCGGCGGTGCCGGACGACGTCGTGCTGGCCGGACTGCGGGCCCTGCCCGGGTTCGGCCCGTTCGCCACGGCCACGGCTCTACCGCTGATGGGCTGCCGTCCCCGGCCGCTCGTGCTCGACGGCTGGCTGCGCGCGCAGGCCGGCAACGGCGTCGAGCAGCGGCTCGCGCCGATGGGGCGCTGGGCGGGCACCGGCCTGTGGCTGGAGATCACACGGCGTCGCGGCCGATAGCGTCCCGGCGTGCATCCCCTCCTGGCCGCCCAGCAGGCCGCGGCCGCGCGCCGGCTGCCCGAGGACGTCCGCGGCTACTACGCCGGTGGGGCCGGGGACGAGGTCACCACCGGCGAGGCCGAGCGGGCCTGGGCGGCGGTGCGGCTGCGCCCGCGGGTGCTGCGCGACGTCTCCCGCGTCGACCTGTCCCTGGAGCTGCTGGGGGTTCCGCTCCGCACACCGGTGCTGTGCGGACCGACAGCGGCCCACGGCCTGGCGCACCCCGAGGCCGAGGCGGCGACCGCGCGGGGCGTCGCCGAGGCGGGCAGCCTGCTGGTGCTGTCGACCCGCGCGACCCTCTCGGTCGAGCAGATCCCGCTGCCGGGCCCGTGGTGGTGGCAGGCGTACGTCGTCACGGACCGCGGGCTGACGCGCGCCCGGGCGCAGGCGGCTGCAGCAGCCGGCGCCCGGGCCGTCGTCCTCACCGGCGACGTGCCGTACCTGGGCGCCCGGTCCGGCGCTACCCGCCTCGACCTCACCGGCCCGGCCCGTCCTGGTGACGTGCAGGACCCGTCCGCGGGACTCGACGCCATCGGCGAGATCGCCGACGTCAGCGGGCTTCCCGTGCTCGTGAAGGGCATCCTGCGCGGCGACGACGCCCTCGCGTGCCTGGCCGCCGGAGCCGCCGGCGTCGTCGTGAGCAACCACGGCGGCCGGCAGCTCGACCGGGCAGTGGCGACGGCGGACGCCCTCCCGGAGGTCGTGTCCGCCGTGGCCGGCAGGGCGCCGGTGCTCGTCGACGGCGGTCTGCGCTCGGGGCTCGACGTGCTGTGCGCGCTCGCCCTGGGCGCCGACGCGGTGCTGCTGGGCCGACCGCTCCTGTGGGCGCTGGCGGCCGATGGCGCCGACGGCGTGCGCGACTGCCTGCAGGCGGTGACGAGCGACTTGGCGCACGCCATGGGTCTGGCCGGCGCCGCCCGGCTCTCGGACGTCGGGCCGGACCTGGTGCACCGCCGACCGTGACGGCCCTGCTGGCGCAGGCAGGCCGACTGCGTCACGCTGTGCCGGTGACCCGGCTCTCGGACTACGACGACGTCCCCGCTGTCCCGGCCGACGCGGTCGTGGACCCGTACTGGCAGGAGCTCGTCCGGCCGGTGTCGGGCGTGCCGGCCTCGTACCTCCCGCCGGCCATG
>JBKJQM010000367.1:0-3794 GCA_046594005.1 Mycobacteriales bacterium | reverse complement strand
TGCTGGTGCTCGAGACGATGATGATCGGCGTCTTCGCGGCCACCGACGTCTTCCTGTTCTACGTCTTCTTCGAGGCGATGCTCATCCCGATGTACTTCCTCATCGGCAGCTACGGCGGCCCGAGGCGCTCCTACGCCGCGATGAAGTTCCTGCTCTACAGCCTGTTCGGCGGCCTGCTCATGCTCGCCGCGGTCATCGGGCTGTACGTCGTCTCCGCCAGCCAGGGCGAGGGCACGTTCGCCTTCGAGCAGCTGGTCGGGCTCGACATGAGCAAGGGCGTCGAGATGGCGCTGTTCAGCGGCTTCTTCATCGCCTTCGCCATCAAGGCGCCGCTGTTCCCCTTCCACACCTGGCTGCCGGACGCCGGCGCCGAGGCTCCGATCGGCGGCGCCGTGCTGCTCGTCGGCATCCTCGACAAGGTCGGCACGTTCGGGTTCCTGCGCTACTGCATCCCGCTGTTCCCGGAGGCCTCGCGGACCCTCGGGCCGTACGTCATCGCCCTGTGCGTGATCGGCATCCTGTACGGCGCGCTGCTCGCGATGGGCCAGCGCGACCTCAAGCGCCTGGTGTCCTACACCTCGGTCGCCCACTTCGGCTTCATCGGCATGGGGATCTTCGCCTTCACCAGCCAGGGCCAGACCGGCGCCGTGCTCTACATGGTCAACCACGGCCTCTCGACCGGCGCGCTGTTCCTCGTGATCGGCTTCCTCATCTACCGCGGGAAGAGCCGCCTGACCGAGGACTACTCGGGCGTCGGCAACGTCGCGCCGATCCTCGCCGGGACGTTCCTGCTGGCGGGCCTCAGCTCGCTCGCGCTGCCCGGCCTGTCGACGTTCGTGAGCGAGTTCCTGACGCTGATCGGCACCTACACGCGCTACCCCGTGGCGGCTGTGTTCGCCGTCATCGGCGTCATCCTGGCCGCGCTCTACATCCTGCTGGTCTTCCAGCGCACGATGCAGGGCGAGCTCCGGCTGCCCCGCGGGCTGACCACGCTGACAGACCTCCGCTTCCGCGAGGTCATGGCGGTCGCGCCGCTCATCGCCCTGATGCTCTTCCTGGGCGTCTACCCGAAGCCGCTGACCGACGTCATCAACCCCGCTGTCAAGGCGACGATGCAGGACGCCGGCCGGACCGACCCGGCCCCGACCCAGGGCGACGGCAACGCCGCCGCCCCCCGCTGAGGACACGCATGCCCACCGACATCCCGACCCCTGAGCTGGCGTACGGCGCGATCGCGCCGCTGCTCATCGTGTTCGCCGCCGCGCTCGTCGGCGTGCTGGTCGAGGCGTTCGCGCCCCGGTCCTCCCGTCGAGGCCTCCAGATCGTCGTCGCCTCGGTCGGGTTGCTCGCCGCCCTGGTCTCCGTCGTGCTGCTGGCCGGCACGAACGAGCTCGTCTACAACCGGGCCATCGCCGTCGACGGCCCCGCGCTGTTCCTGCAGGGGACGCTGGCCGTGCTCGGGCTGGCCGGCGTGCTGCTGCTGTCGGAGCGCTCCCTCGACAGCTCCGGTGGCGCTGTCGTCGCCCGCGCGTCGGTCCTGCCCGGCTCCCGCGAGGACGTCGCGCTGGCCGAGGCGACCGAGACGCAGACCGAGATCTACCCGCTCGCGATGTTCAGCCTGGGCGGCATGATGCTGTTCCCGGCCTGCAACAACCTGCTGCTGATGTTCGTGGCGCTCGAGGTCCTGTCGCTGCCGCTGTACCTCATGGCCGGCCTGGCCCGTCGCCGCCGACTGCTCTCGCAGGAGGCCGCGGTCAAGTACTTCCTGCTCGGCGCCTTCTCCTCGGCGTTCTTCATCTACGGCGTCGCGCTGCTGTACGGCTACGCCGGCAGCGTCGACCTGGGCGACGTGTTCACCGCCACCGGGCAGGCCGGCACCAACGAGGGCCTGCTGTTCATCGGCCTGGCCATGCTCGCGGTCGGCCTGCTGTTCAAGGTCGGCGCCGTGCCGTTCCAGGCCTGGACCCCGGACGTCTACCAGGGCGCGCCCACGCCGGTCACCGCCCTCATGGCCGCCTGCACCAAGATCGCCGCGTTCGGCGCGCTGCTGCGGGTGTTCTACGTCGGCTTCGGGCGCACCGAGTGGGACTGGCGTCCGATGATGTGGGCGATCGCCATCCTCACCATGGTCGTCGGGGCGATCCTCGCCGTCACGCAGACGGACGTGAAGCGGATGCTGGCGTACTCCTCCGTCGCGCACACCGGCTTCATCCTCATCGGCGTCATCGCGCTCAGCCCGAAGGGCCTGGCCGGCTCGCTGTTCTACCTGCTGGCGTACGGCTTCACGACCCTCGCGTCCTTCGCCGTCGTCACCCTCGTGCGCGACGCGAGCGGCGAGGCGACGCACCTGTCGCAGTGGGCCGGGCTCGGCCGCAAGAGCCCGCTGGTCGCCGGCACCTTCGCCTTCTTCCTGTTCGCCCTCGCCGGCATCCCGCTCACCAGCGGCTTCATGGCGAAGTTCGCGGTGTTCACCGCGGGCGTCGACGGCGGCGCCACGGCGCTGGTCGTCATCGGCGTCATCACCAGCGCGATCACGGCCTTCTTCTACGCCCGGGTCGTCGTGCTCATGTTCTTCAGCGAGCCGCTGCCCGACGGGCCGACCGTCGCCATCCCGAGCGGCTTCACGGCCGGCGCCATCGCCCTCGGCCTCGCCGTGACCGTGGTCCTCGGCGTGCTGCCCCAGCCGGTGCTCGACCTCGCGGAGCGGGCCTCCCGGTTCGTGTCCGGATGAGCACGTCATGAGCGCCACCCGCGACCGCAGGGTCGCTGCCTTCGAGGCGGCCGACCCGGCGCTGTCCGCCTCGCTGCAGGCCGGGCTGGCGCAGGTCGAGGAGCGGCTGCGCGAGGTGGTCGTCAGCGCCCACCCGATGCTGACCGAGACGGCCACCCACCTGGCCGCCGCCGGCGGCAAGCGCTTCCGGCCGCTGCTTGCGCTGCTGGCCGCCGAGCTGGGCGACCCCTCGGCCGACGGCGTCGTCGAGGCCGCGGTGGTCGTCGAGCTCACCCACCTGGCGTCGCTGTACCACGACGACGTCATGGACGAGGCGGATGTGCGGCGCGGGGCTCCGTCGGCCAACGCCCGCTGGACCAACACCGTCGCGATCCTCACCGGCGACTACCTGTTCGCGCGCGCCTCCGACCTCACCGCCGGTCTCGGCACGGAGGCGACGCACATCCAGTCGCGCACCTTCGCCCGGCTCGTGGAGGGGCAGATCGCCGAGACGGCCGGCCCGGCCGCCGGTCAGGACGCGGTGGAGCACCACCTCGAGGTGCTGGCCGGCAAGACCGGCGCCCTGATCGCGACCTCCGCCCGGCTCGGCGCCTTGATGGCTGGTGCGTCGGAGAAGGACGTCGACACCGTGACCCGGTTCGGCGAGGTGATCGGCCTGGCGTTCCAGCTGTCCGACGACCTCATCGACGTCCTGTCCGAGACGGGGGAGTCGGGCAAGACGCCCGGCATCGACCTGCGCGAGGGCATCCGCACGCTGCCCGTCCTGCTGGTGCTGGCGTCCGAGGACGAGGGCAGCGCCCGGCTGCGCAGCCTCCTCGGGGGCGACCTGTCCACGGACGAGGCGCTGGCCGAGGCGCTCGGCCTGCTGCGCGCCCACCCCGCGATGGTCACGGCCCGCGCCCGTCTCACGGCCTGCGTCGACGAGGCCAAGGCGATCGTCCGTGACCTGCCCGAGGGACCGCCCCGCGACGCCCTCGACGCGCTGACCGACTACGTGATGGCCCGCACGGGCTGACGCCGTGGAGTCCCGCCCCGCCGTCCTCGTGCTCGACGGCCACCGGCT
>JBKJQM010000356.1:0-24036 GCA_046594005.1 Mycobacteriales bacterium | reverse complement strand
CGTGGTCGCGGGCATCCGCAACACCCTGCCGCTGGATGACCTGGAGCAGCTCGACAAGTTCAGCTTCGACCAGCTGATCGGCATCATGAGCCGGCTCGAGAGCCACTACCGCGACCTGTGCGACATCGAGTTCACGATCGAGCGCGGCAAGCTCTGGATGCTGCAGACGCGGATCGGCAAGCGGACCGCGGGTGCGGCCTTCCGCGTCGCGACGCAGCTCGTCGACGAGGGGCTCATCTCCGAGGACGAGGCGCTGCAGCGGGTGTCCGGGGCCCAGCTGGCCCAGTTGATGTTCCCGAAGTTCGGCTCCGTCGACGGGGCGACGCCGCTGACCACCGGCATGGGCGCGAGCCCGGGTGCTGCCGTCGGCAAGGTCGTCTTCGACAGCCACACGGCCACCGCCTGGGCCGCCCGCGGCGAGGATGTCATCCTCGTCCGTCGCGAGACCACGCCGGACGACCTGGCCGGCATGATCGCGGCGCAGGGCATCCTCACCAGCCGGGGCGGCAAGACCAGTCACGCCGCCGTCGTCGCCCGGGGCATGGGCAAGACCTGCGTGTGCGGCGCGGAGGAGCTCGAGGTCGACGCGCACGCCCGCACCGTGCACGTCGGCGACGTCGTGGTGCGCGAGGGCGACGTGCTGTCGATCGACGGCACCAGCGGGGCCGTGTTCCTCGGCGAGGTCCCGGTGACGCCGAGTCCGGTCGTCGAGTACTTCGAGGGCTCGCTCGCCCCCGAGGACGGCGATGACCTGGTGCAGTCGGTGCACCGCCTCGTCACCCACGCCGATGCCACCCGGCGCCTGGGCGTGCGCAGCAACGCCGACAACCCCGAGGACGCCGAGCGTGCGCGCCGCTACGGCGCCACGGGCATCGGGCTGTGCCGCACCGAGCACATGTTCCTCGGCGACCGGCGCCAGCTCGTCGAGGACCTCGTCCTGGCCGACGGCACCGAGGACCAGGCCGCAGCGCTGGCTGCCATGCTTCCCCTGCAGCGCGAGGACTTCGTCGGCATCCTGCGGGCGATGGACGGACTGCCCGTCACGGTGCGGCTGCTCGACCCGCCCCTGCACGAGTTCCTCCCCGACCTGCTCGAGCTGCAGGTGGAGGCAGCCGTCGCCGAGGCGACCGGCGGCACCGTCGAGCCGAAGCGGGCCGCGCTGCTCGAGCACGTGCAGCGGCTGCACGAGAGCAACCCCATGATCGGCCTGCGCGGCGTGCGTCTCGGCCTGGTCATCCCCGGGCTGTTCGCCGTGCAGGTGCGGGCGCTGGCCGAAGCCGCCGCCCAGCTGCTCGCCGAAGGTCTGGACCCTCGACCGGAGGTCATGGTCCCGCTGGTGTCGGCGGTCCAGGAGCTCGAGATCGTCCGCGAGGAGGCCGAGCGGGTCGTCGCGGAGGTCGCCGCGCAGAGCGGCCAGGACGTGACGGCGCTGATCGGCACGATGATCGAGATCCCGCGCGCCGCGTTGACCGCCGGGCCGATCGCCGAGGTCGCGGACTTCTTCTCCTTCGGCACGAACGACCTCACGCAGATGGGCTACGGGTTCTCTCGCGACGACGTCGAGACGTCCTTCTTCTCGCGCTACCTCGAGCTCGGTGTCTTCGGCGTCAGCCCCTTCGAGTCGATCGACCGCGCGGGCATCGGCCGCCTCGTCGCCATCGCCGTGGAGGAGGGCCGCGCCGCGAAGCCGGGCCTGAAGATCGGTGTGTGCGGGGAGCACGGTGGGGACCCTGACTCCGTGCACTTCTTCCACGACGCGGGCCTGGACTACGTGTCCTGCTCGCCCTTCCGCGTCCCGGTGGCGCGCCTCGAGGCCGGCCGCGCCGCTCTCGAGCAGACGACGAGCGACACCCGCTAGGTGCTCCTCCCGTTCCGGATCGTCCGCCGGCTCCTCACGGCGGTCGTCCTCTCCGTCCTGCTCGTGCTGATCGGCACGGCCGCCAGCGTCTGGTGGGTCGCGCGCCAGGACGACAGCCCGAAGAGCGATGCGATCGTCGTGCTCGGTGCGTCGCAGTTCGACGGCCGGCCGAGCTCGGTGTTCAAGGCCCGGCTGCAGCACGCGCGGTCGCTGTACGAGAAGGGCGTGGCGCCGCGCGTCATCACGGTCGGCGGCGGTGCGCCCGGCGACCGCACCACCGAGGCGGAGGCCGGCGCGGCGTTCCTGCGCGAGCGCGACGTCGAGGCGGTCGCGGTCCCGAAGGGCCGCAACACGCTGCAGAGCCTCGAGGCGGTCCAGGCGCTCATGGCCGAGAAGGGCTGGAAGTCGGCGGTTCTCGTCACCGACCCCTGGCACAGCCTGCGGTCCCGGACGATGGCCCGCGACCAGGGCATCGACGCGCAGACCTCGCCCACCCGCACCGGCCCGTCCGTCCGCACCCGCGGCACGCAGGCGCGCTACATCGCGCGTGAGACCGCAGCCTTCCTGTACTACGAGATCCTCGGTCGCAGCGGCGAGGCAGGCCCGAGCGCGGTCTAGCTGAGCTCGTCCCGCAGGCCCGGCAGCACGTCCTCGGCGATCCGGCGCACGATGTCCGGCGCGGCCGCGCCGTGCCCGACCTTCGCCTCGCCCGGGTGGTCGGGGTGGGGCAGTACGACCTCGGTGACGCCGAGGTCGCGGTAGCGCAGCACCGCGTCGCGGAAGGCTGCTGGCGACGCGAGCACCGGCCAGGCGTCGGAGCCGATGAGCACCGACCGGCGGAGGTCGGCCGGGTCGCGGCCGGCCTCGGCGGCGGCCTCGTCGAGCAGGCGGCTGCGGGAGGCAGTCAGCGCGAGACCCTCGTCGCGCGGCAGGTCGCGCGGGGTGATGCTGTTCCAGATGTCGGCGTACCGCCCGGCCACCCGCAGGGTGCGCGGCCCGTGGGCGGCCACGGTCAGCGTCAGCCGCGGCTGCCGGACCGAGCCCGGCGCCATGGAGACGCCCCGCCCGGACCAGTGCGCGCCGTCGTACGAGCGGGCGCCGCGCAGCACCGCGTCCACGATCTCGACGGTGTCGGTGAAGCGCGACACCTGCTCGGCCTTGCTCCAGGGCTCCATGCCGAGTGCCTCGTAGTCGAGCAGGACGCCGGCGGCGCCGATGCCGAGCTCCATGCGCCCGCCCGACACCTGGTCGACCGTCATCGCCTGCTTGGCAAGCAGCACCGGGTGGCGCAGCGTGGGTGAGGCCACCATCGTCCCGAGGGTCAGTCGCGAGGTCAGCGCCGCGGCCGCCGACAGCAGCGTCAGCCCGTCGAAGAGCGGGTCCTCGAGCGTCTGGGTGCGGTGGACGAGGTGGTCCCAGACGTAGATGCCGTCGTAGCCGAGCTGTTCGACCTCGAGGACCCGGTCACGCCACGTCGCCCACGAGAGGTTCTGGACGACGAGGACGCCGACGCGCAGGGTCACCTGCGGCCGTGGAGGAGCTTCACCATCTTGACCATCTGACCCGTGACCTTCTCCGGGCGGTCGAAGGACGTGAGCGCGACGGGCAGGGCGAAGCGCTGGCGGGTGATGGCCTTGGCGCGGGTGAACTCGCGCAGGCCGTCGTCGCCGTGGATGCGGCCGAAGCCCGACTCGCCGACGCCGCCGAAGGGGAGCCCGGGGACGGTCGCGAAGGTGATGACGCCGTTGACGCTCGTCATGCCCGAGCGGATGCGGCGGGCGATGTCGTAGCCCTTCTTCGACGAGGACGTGAAGACCGCGCCGGCCAGGCCGTACGTCGTGGCGTTCGTGCGGAGCACCGCCTCGTCGACGTCCTTCACCTTGGCGACGGTGACCGTCGGCCCGAACGTCTCCTCGGTGACGGCGGTGCTGTCCTCGGGCACGTCCACCAGGACCGTCGGCGAGACGAACGCGCCGTCGACGGTGCCGCCGGTGACGGCGGTGCCGCCCTTGGCCAGGGCGTCGGCGATGTGCCGCTGGATGATGCCGACCTGCGAGGGCATCGTGATCGGGCCGTACGACGCGCCCTCGCCGGAGCCCGGGCGCAGCTTGGCAGCGCGGGTCGTCAGCTCGGACAGGAAGCCGTCGTAGGCGCCCTCGGTGACGTAGACGCGCTCGATGCCGATGCAGGTCTGACCGGCGTTGCTCATGGCGCCCCACAGGGCGGCGTCGGCAGCAGCCGAGAGGTCGGCCCCGTCGTCGACGATCATCGAGTCCTTGCCGCCGCACTCCATGAGGACGGGCACGAGGTTCTCGGCGCAGGCAGCCATCACCTTGCGGCCGGTCGCGGACGACCCGGTGAAGGCGATCTTGTCGACGCCGGCGCGGCAGAGCGCCGCTCCCGTCGGGCCGAAGCCGGTGACCAGCTGCAGCACGTCCGGGCCCTGCGGCACGGCGCGCTTCCACGCCTCCACGAGCCAGGCTCCGACGGCAGGGGTGTGCTCGCTCGGCTTGAAGACGACGGCGTTGCCGGCGGCCAGCGCGTACGCCAGCGAGCCCATCGGCGTGAACACCGGGTAGTTCCAGGGGCCGATGACGCCGACCACGCCCAGCGGGGGGTACTCCAGGGTGCTGGCCTGGTTGGCGGCCATCGCACCGGAGCGGACCTTGCGGGGGCCGAGCACCCGCGGTGCGTTCTTGGCGGCCCAGGCGATGTGGTCGACGGCGAGGGTGATCTCGAGGACCGCGTCCGGCACCGGCTTGCCGTTCTCGCCGTGCACGACGTCGGCGAGCGAGGTCATGCCGCGGGCGATCTCGCCCTTCCACGCGGACAGGTGCGTGCGCCGGCCGTCGAAGCCGAGGGCCGCCCACCAGGCGGCGGCGGCGCGGCCGCGGACCACGGCCTCGCGCACCTGCTCGTCGGTGTGCACCGGCCAGCTCGTGAGGACCGCGCCGGTGGCGGGGTCGTACGAGTCGAAGGTGTCGGCAGCGGCGTCCAGCGTGGTCGTCATGGGCGAAGCGTAAAGGGGGTGACACCGGCGGCACTGCGGTCCTACCCTCTGGCAGGCGCAGCCGCAGGGGCTGCAGGAGCACGAGGAGGTGCGCGCGATGGCTGTCCACCCTGCTCCCGCGACCTCTCTCCTGGCGGCCTGACGCACCTCTGCGCGGCCGCTCCCCGCGAGCCGAAGGCCTCCGCATGTCCCTGCTCGACCTGCCCGGACACGTCCCCACCACGCCGCTGCCGGCCGGCACCCACCTGGCGCGCGTCGCGCGCGTCGACCGCTCCGCCTACGACGTCCTGACCGGCGACGGCCCGCGCCGGGTCGCCGCGCTGCCCCCGCCCGACCAGGTCACGGTCGGGGACTGGCTCGCCCTGCCCGACGACGGCCCGGCCGTCCTGCTGCCGCGCACGTCCCTGCTCGTACGAGGCTCGTCGTCCGGCGAGAGCCGCAGCCAGCCGCTGGCGGCCAACGTCGACGTCGTGCTCGTCTGCGCGGCGCTGTCCGCGGCGCTCCCCGTACGGCGCATCGAGCGGTTGCTCACGCTGTCCTGGGAGAGCGGTGCGACGCCGGTCGTCGTCCTGACCAAGGCCGACCTGCACCCCGACCCGGCCTCGGCCGTCGAGGCGCTGCTACCGCACACCCCCGGCTGCGAGGTGCTGGTCGTCAGTGCCGCGGCCGGGGACGTCGCAGCGCTGGCGCCGTACGCCCTGCCCGGCACGACCCTCGTGCTGCTGGGGGCCTCGGGAGCGGGCAAGTCCACGGTGGTGAACGCCCTGGCCGGTGGCGAGGTCATGGCCACCGGCGACGTCCGGCACGTCGACGGGAAGGGCCGGCACACCACGACGCACCGCGAGCTGGTGGTGCTGCCGGGCGGCGCGGTCGTCATCGACACCCCGGGGCTGCGAGGCGTGGCTCTCGTCGGCACCGAAGAGGGCCTGGCCAAGGCGTTCTCGGACGTCGAGGACCTCGCCGCCGCCTGCCGGTTCGCCGACTGCGGTCACGGCGGCGAGCCCGGCTGCGCGGTGCAGGCGAGCATCGACGCGGGCGACCTGTCGGCCGAGCGGATGGAGTCGTGGCGTCGTCTGCAGCGCGAGCTGTCGTGGCAGGCCCGCCGCACCGACGCCCGACTGCGTGCCGAGGAGAAGGCGAGGTGGAAGGCGGTGCACCGCGTCCAGCGGGCGCGGGGAGGGCGGCCCTAGGCTGCCGTGCGATGAGCGGCTACGACGAGCACGCCCGCGCCCGGCTCGTCCCCGAGACCGGCCAGCGCCCCGGGCGGACCGCCTTCCAGCGCGACCGCGCGCGGGTCCTGCACTCCGGGGCGCTGCGGCGGCTGGCCGGCAAGACCCAGGTGGTCGAGCCAGGGGGACCGGGCATCGCGGTGCCGCGCACCCGTCTGACCCACTCGCTGGAGTGCGCCCAGATCGGCCGCGAGCTGGGGGCGACGCTGGGCTGCGACCCCGACCTCGTCGACGCGGCCTGCCTCGCGCACGACCTCGGCCACCCGCCGTACGGCCACAACGGGGAGGCGGCCCTCGACGAGGTCGCCGGTCCCTGCGGCGGCTTCGAGGGCAACGCCCAGTCTCTGCGCGTGCTGACCCGGCTCGAGGTGAAGGTGGACGGCGCGGGCCTGAACCTCACCCGCGCAGCGCTGGACGCGGCGACCAAGTACCCCTGGCCGCGGCGTGAGGGCACGACGAAGTTCGGGGTCTACGAGGACGACCTGCCGGTGTTCGCGTGGCTGCGGGACGGCGTGGAGGGGGAGCGGCGGTCGCTGGAGTCGCAGGTCATGGACTGGGCCGACGACGTGGCGTACTCGGTGCACGACCTCGAGGACGGGATCATCGCCGGGCTGGTGCGCCCCGGGGACCTGGCCGACCCGGACGAGGCGGCCGCGCTGTGCGAGCTCGCTGCGCAGGTCTACAGCGAGGAGACGGCGACCGACCTGGAGACGGTGTGGCAGGACCTGCAGGCGCTGGCCGTGTGGCCCAAGGCGTACGACGGGACGGCCCGTGCGCAGGTGTCGCTCAAGGCGACGACGAGCACCCTGATCGGCCGCTTCTGCTCGGCTGCGCAGACCGCGACCGCGGAGGCGTTCGGCGAGCAGCCGCTGCAGCGCTACGCGGCCGACCTCGTCGTGCCGCGTCGGACGCGGGCCGAGTGCGCGCTGCTCAAGGCGGTCGCGGCTCGCTGGGTGATGGCGCGCCCAGGGGTGCTGACCGCGCAGGAGCGCGAGCGGGACGTGGTGCGGGAGCTCGTGGTCGACCTCGCCGACCGCGGCCCGGACGCGCTCGAGCCGCTGTACGCGGAGGCGTGGGACGCCGCCGCCGACGACGCCGCGCGGCTGCGGGTCGTCGTCGACCAGGTCGCGTCCCTGACGGACAGCGCGGCCGTGGCGCTGCACTTCCGGGCAGGTCTCAGCGGTCGTCCTCGGTGAGACCGCCCGAGCCCTAGACTGCAGACGGGTTCCGTTCCGGCGACGGAGCCCTCGAGGTGGGGAGGCGCCGGTGGCTGGGCGCATCCGTGACCAGGACGTGGTGCTCGTGCGCGAGCGCGCCCCCATCGCGGACGTGGTCGGCGAGTCGGTCCAGCTGCGCCCGGCGGGCGGCGGCCGGCTCAAGGGCCTGTGCCCGTTCCACGACGAGAAGACGCCGTCGTTCAACGTCAACCCGGCCCTCGGCTACTACATGTGCTTCGGCTGCGGCGAGTCCGGCGACGTCATCAGCTTCATCCGCGGGACCGAGCACCTGTCGTTCGTGGAGACCGTCGAGCGGCTGGCGCAGCGCTACGGCGTGACGCTCACCTACGAGCAGGGCAGCGCCGCCGCGGGTCGCCAGTCCAGCCAGCGCACCCGGCTGGTGGAGGCCCACAAGCAGGCTGCGGCCTGGTACGCCGAGCAGCTCGGCTCGCCCGAGGCTGTCACCGGTCGTCGGTTCCTGGCCGAGCGCGGCTTCGATCAGGCGGCGGCCGCGACCTACGGCGTGGGATACGCCCCGCAGGGCTGGGACAACCTGGTGAAGCATCTGCGCAGCAAGGGCTTCAGCGGGGAGGAGCTCGTCCTCGGCGGCCTCGCCTCCGAGGGCAAGCGCGGTCCCGTCGACCGCTTCCGCGGCCGGCTCGTCTGGCCGATCCGCGACCTGGCCGGCGACGTCGTGGGCTTCGGCGCCCGCAAGCTCTACGAGGACGACAACGGACCCAAGTACCTCAACACCTCCGAGACGTCGATCTACAAGAAGAGCTCGGTGCTGTACGGCCTGGACGTCGCCAAGAAGGAGATCGCCAAGCGTCGTCAGGCGGTCGTCGTCGAGGGCTACACCGACGTGATGGCCTGCCACCTCGCCGGCATCCCGACGGCGGTGGCCACCTGCGGCACCGCCTTCGGAGCCGACCACATCGGGCTGATCCGCCGCCTGCTCATGGACCAGGACGAGATGCGCGGCGAGGTCGTCTTCACCTTCGACGGCGATGCGGCCGGGCAGAAGGCCGCGCTCAAGGCCTTCGGCGAGGAGCAGCGCTTCGTGGCGCAGACCTTCATCGCCGTCTCGCCCGACGGCATGGACCCGTGCGAGCTCAGGCTCGCCCGCGGCGACGTCGCCGTGCGGGACATGGTCGGAGCGCGGGTGCCTCTGGTGGAGTTCGCGGTCCGCTCGGTGCTTGCGGAGTACGACCTCGAGACGGCCGAGGGCCGCGTCCAGGCCATGCAGAAGGCCGCCCCACTGGTCGCCAGGATCAAGGACCGCGCGCTGCGGCCGGAGTACGCCCGCCGCCTGGCCGGCTGGCTCGGCATGGACGTCGAGACCGTCGCCTCGCGAGTGTCTGAGCTGTCGGGCGACCGACGGGCGACCTCGCAGCGCCGCGCCGCCCCGCGTCCCTCGGCCGACGCGTCCGCTACCGCCGTGGAGCGCGAGCTGGTCAAGCTGGCCGTCCAGCTGCCAGTGCTGGTCGCGCCGCAGTACGACGCGCTCGCGGACGACAGCTTCACCTCGGAGGACCTGCGCGCGGTGCACGGGGTCATCGCCAAGGCCGGCGGGACGGCGACCGCGACCGGCGGCGAGGCGTGGGTGACCGCGCTGCTCGAGGCCTGCCTCACCGACGAGGCGCGCTCGCTGGTCACCCGGCTCGCCGTGGAGGCGCCGCTGTCGGACCTCGAGCCGGACGACCGCTACGCCGGAGCGGTCCTGGCCCGGGTGCAGGAGCTGGCCGCCACGAGGGCCGTCGCCGAGCTCAAGGCCCAGCTGCAGCGCGTCAACCCGGTCGAGGAGGCCGAGCGCTACTCGCGGGTCTTCGCCGAGCTGGTCAGCCTCGAGCAGACGGTGCGCGCGCTGCGCGAACGCGGGATCGGCGCCCTGTGACCACGGCGCGCGGGGCGGTCAGGGTCGGATGACCGCACCGGCGCCCGTCCCCATCGACCCCGCGGTCACCCTCGCCATGGGCTCCGACACGGTGCAGGCGCTGGTGGAGCTCGGCCGCAGGACCGGGCAGCTCACGACCGACGAGGTCACCGCGGCCATGCTCGCGGGCGACCTGCCTGCGGAGGCCTTCGACGGCGTGCTGGAGGTGCTCGCGGGGGCGGGCGTTCCCGTCGTCGAGCCGCTCGACGAGGAGGCCGAGCGCGACGAGAAGCTGCGCCGCGACGAGGAGGCGGCGGCCTCGGCCGGACCCACCAGCGACCCGGTCCGGCTGTACCTCAAGGAGATCGGCAAGGTCCCGCTGCTCACGGCCGAGCTGGAGGTGGAGCTCGCCAAGGCCGTGGAGGCGGGCCTGTTCGCCGCCGAGAAGCTGCGCGGGCCGTCCCTGCCGCAGGCGCTGCGACGCGACCTGGAGCAGGTCGAGGGCGCCGGCGTGCTGGCCAAGCGGCACCTGGTCGAGGCCAACCTGCGGCTGGTCGTCAGCATTGCCAAGCGCTACGTCGGGCGCGGGATGCTGTTCCTCGACCTGATCCAGGAGGGCAACCTCGGGCTGATCCGCGCGGTCGAGAAGTTCGACTACACCAAGGGCTTCAAGTTCTCGACCTACGCGACGTGGTGGATCCGGCAGGCGATCACGCGCGCCATCGCCGACCAGGCGCGCACGATCCGGATCCCGGTGCACATGGTCGAGACCATCAACAAGGTCGTCCGCGCTCAGCGCCAGATGCTGCAGGACCTCGGCCGCGAGCCGACCCCGGAGGAGCTCGGGGCGCAGGTGGAGATGGCGCCCGAGAAGGTGCAGGAGATCCTCAAGCTCGCGCAGGAGCCGGTGTCGTTGGACACCCCGATCGGCGAGACCGACGACTCCCACCTCGGTGACTTCATCGAGGACACCGACGCCGTCGTGCCGGGCGAAGCTGCGTCGTTCCGGATGCTCCAGGACCAGCTGGCCGACGTCCTCCACGAGCTGGGTGAGCGCGAGAAGAAGGTCATCGAGCTGCGCTTCGGCCTCACCGACGGCCGGCCGCGCACCCTGGAGGAGGTCGGCCAGGAGTTCGGCGTGACGCGCGAGCGCATCCGCCAGATCGAGAGCAAGACGCTGCTCAAGCTGCGCCACCCGAGCCGGGCAGCGAAGCTGCGCGACTACCTCGACGGCTAGCTCAGGCCGACTGCTTCAGGAACGTGTCGGCCGGTAGCCCGCAGGCCTCGGCCGTGCGCGTCGCGGCCGCGCGGGCCCGCTCCGCCGCCTGCTTGGCGGCGGCCGGGTCCTGCGACCGCGCTGCCTCCTGGACCTCGCGCAGCCGGTCCCTCAGGTCGGTGGCGGCGTCCCGCACGTCCGGCGAGCTCAGCGCGTCGACGCGCTCGTCGAGCCGGCGGACGGCGTCCTCGGCCTCCGCCTGGGTGGGGACCCCGGACAGCCCCGAGCGGGCGACGTCGGAGGCCAGACCCGCGCAGTCCTTGACCGCGCTGACGGTGTCGCGGGCGGCTGAGCAGCCCGCCACGAGCAGCGCGGGCAGCAGCAGGGCGACGAGTCGGGAGCTGGACATGGGGGCCAGCCTAGGGTGGCGACATGTTCGGAAAAGGACGCCGCCGCGCCCCTGAGTCGGTCCGGGCCGTCACCCTCGACGCGGGGGAGCGGCGCCTGGAGTGGGGCCTGACCCAGGACGGTCAGCCGGTGGTGGCGACCGACCGCGGCCTGCGCCTGCCCGGGGCTGCCCGGCTGGACTGGCCGGACGTCGAGCGGGCGACCTGGTCGCGTCCGGTCCTGACGGTGCTGCGGGTCGCCGACGTCGCGGGCACCGGCGAGCAGCGCTCCGTGCAGCTGGAGGACGAGGGCGAGCTGCCCGACGTCGTGCGGACCGCGGTCACGGGAAGCGTCGGGTGGAGCAGCCACTACCGGCTGCGGCCCGCCGGGGGAGTCCGCGTCGTCGGCCGCCGCCGCCCCGGCATGGAGCTGCTCGACTGGCAGCTGGTCTTCGACGCCGGCTCCGACCCGCAGGACCCCGACCTGCGTGCCCAGGCCGAGGCGCTGCTGCTGGGGGCCCGCCGCACGATCGGCTAGCGCCGACGCGACCCCAGGCCGGTCAGCACGGTCCCGCTGCCGACCCCGAGGACCAGCGCGGTGGCCAGCGCGGCCGCCCAGACGGGCACCTGCTCCTCGGCGGGCAGCGGCACGGGCACGGCTGCCACCGCGGGCGGTGGCAGCGCCTTCGGAGCCGGCCCCCCCGACGCCGACGTCGTGGGCGCCGGCAGCGGGGGCAGTGAGGCCACCGCGACGGGGGCCTTCGACGGTGCGGCCGTCGTTGCGCCGGTGGCCGAGGGGGCTGGCGCTACGACCCGCGGGGCCGGACTGACGACGACCGGCCGCGGGGCGGAGGTCGCCTGCGCGCGCGACGGCGGGGGAACGGCGACGCCGAGGGCGGCGCGGGCGTCGAGCAGGCCGCGGCCGGCCTGGGCCAGCGGGCGGGCCGTGGACAGCAGCCGGTCGATGACCTGCTGGCGGGTGCGGCGGGGGTCCTGGCCGAGCAGCAGGGCTGCCGTCCCCGAGACGTGCGGCGCGGCCATCGAGGTGCCGGCGGCCACGGCGTAGCGGCGGCCCGGGAACAGCGAGGTCACGCAGTCGTCCTGCGTGCAGACGTCCGGGGTGCGGGGGTCGCCGCCGGGGGCGGCGAGGTCGACGCCCTGCCCGCGCTGGCTGTAGCTCGCCAGGGCGCCGCTGGGACCGGTCGCGGCGACGATCAGGGCGGCGCCGCCGTAGGAGTCGGTCACCGGCAGGCTCGCGTTGCCCGCTGAGAAGACCACGACGACCCCGGCCGCGGCGGCCTCGTCGACCGCCGCGGGGATGGACGAGGAACCGGACAGTCCCGGGACGTCCGGCCCGAGGGAGAGGTTCACGACCCGCGCGTCGTGGGCGACCGCCCAGCGGATGCCCGCTGCCACGTCATCGGGGCGGCCGACGCACTCGCCGCTCGAGGGGTCGTACGCCAGCACCCGGACCGGCAGGAGCGTCGCCTTCGGCGCGACGCCGAAGGAGGAGGACGCCACCGTGCCGGCGACGTGGGTGCCGTGGTCGCACTGGTCGCTGGGCGCCGGTCCCGGCCTGCAGGTGCCGCCCAGGCAGTCGGCGCCCGCGAGCACCCGGCCCTCGAAGTCCGGGTGGGCCCGGTCGATCCACGAGTCGAGGACCGCGACGACGACGCCGGCGCCGTTGCGACCGGCTGCGCGGGCGTCCGGGATCCGCGCCTGGTCGGCGTGCCACGAGCTCTGCGGCGAGGTGCCGGCGGCGAGCGCAGGCGCCACCCCCAGGAGAGCCAGGGCGGCCAGGAGGCCGGCCAGGCGGGGGCGAGTCACGACAGAACGGTACGTCTGTCCACCGCTCAGCCGGCGAGCTGGGCTGCGGGGGCCGGCTCGCGCAGCAGCGCGAGCACGGCGCCTTCGACGGCGCCCTGGAACGCGGGGGAGCCGTACGACGCCTGCTCGCCCAGCGCCTCGAGGTCCGCGGCGATCGTCACGCCGTTCTCGTAGAGGTCGACGATGCGCGGGTCGATGTAGCTCGCGCGGCACACGGCGGGGGTGTTGCCGAGCTGCTCGGACACCTCCTTGACGACGCGGGTGACCGCGCGCTTGCGGGCCGTCGGGCTCTCGGCGTGCGTCGAGACGGCCAGCCCGACCGCGGCCATGACGGTGGCCGACCAGGTGCGGAAGTCCTTGGCGGTGTCCTCGCCGCCGGTCGCCTCGCGCAGGTAGGCGTTGATGTCACCGCTCTTCACATCGACCCACGGCGACCGCCGGCCGTCATGGAAGGCGAGCAGCTCGTCTCCGCCGCCCCGCCGCTGCTTGAGCTGCTTGACGACGGCCGCCACCTCCGGCTCGACGATGGCCTTGTGCCACTGCTTGCCGCTCTTGCCGGTGTAGTCGAAGACGATCTCGACGTCGCCGGAGGTGCTGCGCGTGACGGTGACGTGGTCCTTGCGCAACGTCGCGAGGCCGTACGACTGGTTCTCGCTGGCGTACTGCTCGCCGCCGATCCGGAAGAAGCCGAGGTCGAGGAGCCGGACCGCGCAGGCGAGGACGCGGGTGCGCGGGAGACCGTCGACGACCAGGTCGGAGCGGATCCGCTCTCGCGCCGCCGGCAGCCGGGAGGCGAAGTCGAGGACGCGGTCGTGCTTGGCCAGATCGCGCTGCACGCGCCAGGCGTCGTGGTAGCGGTACTGCCGCCGGCCTCGAGCGTCGACGCCGGTCGCCTGGATGTGCCCGGTCGCGACCGAGCAGATCCAGACGTCCTCCCACGCCGGCGGGATCACGAGCGCCTCGATCCGGCCCAGGACCGACTCGTCGGTCACAGCCGTGCCGGCGGCGTCGACGTAGTGGAAGCGCGTGCCCGTGCGGACGCGCGCGATCCCGGGACCGCTGCAGGAGACTCGCCTCAGGCGGACCACGGTCGCCTCGCCGTCAGACCTCGGACTCGAGGTGCATCGCGGCCTCTTCGGCGCTGTACCCCCCGAGGTCGGTGCCGACGTCGCTGGCGACCAGGTCGGCCTCGGTGTCCGTGCGGGCGCCCTCGTCGGGCTCGACCAGTCGGCCGACGCCCTGGCCGGCCCTCTCGTCGAAGGGCGTGTCGGCGCCGGCGCCCTCGTCGGCCGGCCGGTCCACCGCGGCCAGCACGTCGGGCTCCTCGCGACGGAGGCGGCCCTCCAGTGACTCGCCGTCGTGCATCTCGGCGACCGTCGTGCCGAAGTCGTCGACCGCGATGGCGGTGTCGTGCGGCGGCTCCATCGCCTCCTGGGTGTCTCCGGCGATGAGCTGGCCCGGGTCGGAGGAGCCGGGGTCCGGGATGCCCTCGGCCTCGTGCTCAGAAGGCTTCTCGGGGATGCGCGCGCTCATGGTTCTCCTCGGTCAAGGTGGTGGACGGAGCAGGGGCCGCCTCGTCGGAGACGGCCCCTGTCCGGCGGTGCTGGTGCGATCAGGCCCGTGCGGGCGCGGCCTTCTCGATCGTGGTCTTGAAGGCCTCGAGCGCCTTCTCCACCTTGCCCTGGGGGTCGCTGAAGATCTTGGCGACGGCCTCACCGACGAAGCCCGCCGGCGGGTCGTACTGCAGGCTGACCTCGACGCCGGTGGTGGCGCCGTGGTCGTCGAAGCGGACGGCCCCGGCGTTCTTGACGTCCAGGCCGCTGCTCGCCTCGGTGGCCCAGGCGATGCGCGTGCCGGGTACGTCCTCGACGATGGTGGCGTCCCACTCGACGGTCTTGCCGAGCGGGCCGGACACCTTCCAGTGCGTCACGGAGGTGCTGCCGTCCTGCGGTGTCACGGACTCGACGTCCGGCATGATCTGCGGGAGGTTCGTGAGTCCTCGCCACCAGGCGTAGCACTGTTCGGCGGGGGCGTTCACCTCGAGGTAGTGGGCGACGTGACCCATGGGGTTGTCCTCTCTTCCGGGTTCAGGGGTGGGGGACGTGCAGGCGGTGTCTCAGACGGAGTCGCTGGCCGCGGCGCCGGCCATCGGGGCCGAGCCCGTCGCCGCGCCGTGCGGCGCGAGGTCGACGACGACGTCCTGGTCGGCCTTGCCGGTGACCTGGTCGACCTTGTCGCTCACTGCCGACTTGGCGGTGTCGGCCGCCGAGCTGGCGGTGTCCATGACGCTCGCGGTCGCGCTCTGCACCGCGGGCATGCCGGCGATCTCGCGGAACTTCGACTCGATCTGCGCGTAGCGCTCCTTGCCGGCCTTGGCGCCGAGGACGTAGCCGGCGCCGACGGCAGCAGCGAGGGTGAGCTTCTTGAACACGGGGCCTCCAGGGCGCAGTGGGTGGTGATCGCTTGCCCGGTCCCTACCCCCTTGCAGGCGCTCCAGCACCCTTACCCGACGGGGGCCTTGTCCCAGGGGTAGTCGCGCAGCGCGTCCCATTGGTCGTCGCCGACCTTCTCGATGGTCCAGAGGCTGGCGCCCACCGCGCCGCCGCGCTTGGCGGCGTCCAGGAAGCGCCAGGTCTCGGCGCGGGTGGGCAGGCCGCGGCGACCGCCCTCGCTGCCCATGTCGTACGCCTGCCCGACCGGCGCCACCGGCAGCCAGCGGCCCAGCTCGGTCAGCGACTGCTGGACCAGGCGCCCGGGCTCGTTGCAGGACCAGTAGACCATCGGGACGAAGACGTCGGCGTACGGCGCGAACGCGGCGTACGGGAAGCTCGCGCGGCGCTTCGGCGTGGGCCGGGGGACGGTCGCGGCGACGGGCCGGGTGCCGGCGTACGACCGGACCAGCGACAGGTAGAGGGAGACGCGGCGGGCCGTCGCGTGCGTGCCCTCGGCTGTCGTCTCGACGTCGGGCGCGAACGCGTCGATGCCGGCGTCGAACGCCTTCTTCGCCCGCGCCGCGTCGGCGACCGGGTCCGACAGGAACGGGAAGTCCCAGGCGACGACCTTCAGGCCCGCGGCGTGTGCGGCGGGCACGAGCTCCGGCAGCACCCGGTCGCCGTACCAGCCCTGGCGGCTGCCTCCGGTGCGCACCCAGACGCTGCGGACGCCGGCGGCCCTGGTCCGGCCGACCAGCGCCGCGACGTCGACGTCGGTCTTCGGCCAGTTGGTGACCCAGATTCCCTTGCCGGCGACGGCCGACAGGCTGCCCGCCTTGCGGCCCGGCGGCAGGGGGGCGGGCAGCGCCGCGTCCGGCACGGCCGGGGCCGCCAGCGGCTTCGGGACGTACGGCCCCTTGCCGGGGCGCGCGGGCACGGGGCAGCCGGCCTGCGGGGGTGCGGGCGGAGCGGGCAGCGGACCGGCCGGCCTCGCGACCGGCTTCGGCTTCGGCTTCGCGACCGGCGCCGGGGGCTGCGGTCGGGAGGTCGGCGTCGCGGTCGGCGTGGCCGCCGGGCGCGCCGGGACCACGAGCGCCGCAGGGCGGACCGGCTCGGCGGGGCTCCGGACGCCCGCGGCGCCGGCCGTGCCGGCGGTCAGCAGCACGACGACGGCCGCAGAGAGGAGGCGTTCTGCACCGGTCAGCACCAGGACAGTCTGCGACAACCCGGGCCCCCTGTCCGGCGGACGGGCGGACCCGCGCCGTGCGCTAGTCTCTGACCTCGTCGCCGGCCTGCCGGCGCGGTCCCCCGTAGCTCAATTGGCAGAGCATGCGACTGTTAATCGCAGGGTTTCTGGTTCAAGTCCAGACGGGGGAGCACTTCCTCCCCCGGCCCTGCGGGAACGCCGGGGCGATCCCGCTCTGACGGGTTAGACCAGGGGCCGATCTCCCGGAACCCGCTGCGTGATCCGGCCTACGGCGGCAGCGAAGGGGTCGGGCCGCGCTCGGTCCAGATGACGGAGCGAGTGGCCTCTCACGGCCGGATGCACACGGTCACGCTGGGCTCGCACTCCCTGCTATCAGGAGTCACGACCCAGAACCGGGACCTCGCTGAGGACCTGATGTCGGTCGTACCCCTTGAGGTGTGGCGGTCGCGCCCGGGCGGTGCATGTCGGCTGGACCGACGCGAGCCCTAGTCAGTCTGGGTCATGCCGCTGCGCCCGGACGTGTCAGACACTTCATGGACCGACCAGCCGAGAGGGCAGTGGTGCAGAACAGGGCGGACCGATCGGACGAGCTGGGGCTGCTGGCACTGGCCCTGGTCGACAAGCCGTACGAGGAGGTCCTCGAGCAGGCTCTGCAGCTCATCGCCGTCCACCTCCCTGGGAGTACGGCCGAGGTCGCAGCTGCCGGCGTGCCCATCCGCGGTGACGGCGGCGAGGTCGTCGGGCACCTCCTGGTGACGCCGGCGCCGACGGCGATGCTGCCCTTCGTCACGCAGGTGGCTGAGGTCCTCGGCACCGCCCACACGCGCAGCGCGCGCGAGGCGCGCCTGGCGCAGAACGAGCGCCGGCTCGTGGACGCGCAGCGCATCTCGCAGGTCGGCAGCTACGACTTCGAGATCGCGACCAACACCAACACCTGGAGCGACCAGCTCTACCGCATCTACGGGCGCGAGCCGCAGTCCTTCATGGCGAGCTACGAGGTGTTCCTGTCGATGCTCCACCCGGACGACCGGGAGCACGTCCTGTCGGTCCACCAGCGGTCGCTCGAGACGTTGGAGCCGTTCGAGATGGAGGAACGGGTCATCTGGCCCAACGGCGAGGTGCGCACGCTCTCCAGCTGGGGCGAGGTCGTGCCCGGACCCGATGGCAACGCCGCGCGGATGGTCGGCATCTGCTGGGACATCACCGAACGGCGGGCCATGGAGGACCAGCTCGTCCGGGAGGCTGTGCACGACAGGCTGACCGGGTTGCCGAACCGGGCGCTGTTCCTCGACCGCCTCAGCCAGTCGCTGGAGGTGCTGGCGCGGCAGCCCGGCTCGCTGGCGGTGCTCTTCCTCGACGTGGACCGCTTCAAGGTCATCAACGACAGCCTCGGCCACGAGGCGGGCGACGACGTGCTGGTCGAGCTGGCGCGCCGGCTCGAGCGGCTGATGCGGCCCGGGGACACGGTTGCCAGGTTCGGCGGGGACGAGTTCGTGGTGCTCTGCCTGGGGATCGACCATCCGTCTGCCGCGGTGCACGTCGCCGAGCGGCTCGCTGAGGGCGTCAGCGGCGCTGTGACCGTTGACGGCGCCGACGTGGTCCTCTCGGTCAGCATCGGCATCGCGATGTCGACGTCGCCGGAGGACAGGGCTGGTGATCTGCTGCGGGACGCGGACGCTGCGATGTACCGCGCCAAGCGGGACGGACGCGCGCGGTCGGTGCTATTCGCCGAGGCCATGCGTCAGGAGGCGCTCGCGCGCCTCGCGACCGAGGTGGAGCTGCGACGCGCCCTCACGAGCAACGAGCTCCGGCTGCACTACCAGCCCGTCGTCGACCTCGGCACCGGTGTGGTCGTCGGCGTGGAGGCGCTGCTGCGCTGGCAGCACCCGTCCCGTGGGCTGGTGATGCCGGCTGACATCGTTCCCATCGCCGAGGAGACCGGTCTGATCGTGCCCATCGGGGAGTGGGTGCTCGAGCAGGCGTGCGAGCAGCTCGTCCGGTGGCACGAGGTCGCGCCGTACTTGACCATGGCCGTGAACGTGTCAGGGGTCCAGCTGGCGCACCCCGAGCTGGTGAGCCGGGTCGAAGGCGTCCTGAACCGCACCGGGGTGGCGCGCGGGGCCCTGTCCTTGGAGATCACAGAGAGCGTCCTGATGCGGGACGCCGAGGACGCCCTGGGAGTCCTGCAGGACCTCAAGTCGTTGGGCGTCTCGATCAGCGTCGACGACTTCGGCACCGGGTACTCGTCGCTCACCTACCTCAAGCGGTTCCCGGTCGACGTGCTCAAGATCGACCGCAGCTTCGTCGACGGCTTGGGCGGCGACGCCGACGACCTCGCCATCGTCAAGGCCATCCTCGCCCTGGCCGCGGCGCTCGGCATGTCCACCATCGCCGAGGGCGTGGAGAACGACGCCCAGCGGGAGGTGCTGCTCGGCCTCGGCTGCCGTACGGCGCAGGGCTACCTGCTCGGCCGGCCCGCGGCCGAGGACAGCATCGGCGCGCGGCTGGCCGCCGCGGTCACCGCACGGCGACTGGCCGTCCCCCGCCGCGGATAGGCCCTGGCTGTCGACGCCCGCGGTGCAGGACGCTCAGGTGGTGTGCGTCGGCAGGGGCAGCCAGTCATCGAGGCCGAACACCATGCGCCCGTCGAGGTAGACCTCGAACGAGGCCACCTGCAGCTCGTCGTCGTAGTCGAGCGTCCACCGGGCCCCGGCCTCGGCGTGCGCGTCCAGGCGTCCTGCGGCGGAGGACATCCAGGCCCGGGCGGCGGTCGGGGGGAGCCCGGCCTCGGCAAGCGCCTTCGACACCTCCGCCTCGGTACCCGCGAGGTCGGCGGGGGAGAACGTGCCGGTCGCGCGCATGGCGGGGGAGCGTACCCCCGCCTGAACTCCCGGGTCAGCCCAGGGTCTCGGTGATGGTCACGTTGCCGTACTGGCTGAGCAGGTTCTCGGTGGCGTCGAGCCGGTGCAGGTGGCAGGCACCGGTCTCGGTGGTGTCCGTGGGCACGGCGTTCTCCCGCACGCTGGACAGCAGCCACTCGGCGTGCTCGCCGCAGTCCTCGCACAGCGTGGTCATGCACCGTTCCTACCCCGCCTGCGCCGTATCGTCGCGCCCCGTGACCGCCCCCGCCCCCCGCCGCCGCATGTCGTCGGACGCGCGCCGGGTACAGCTGCTCGAGGCCGCGCTGGCGGAGTTCGGTGCCCGCGGCTACCACGGGACGCAGGTGGAGCACGTCGCCGTCCGCGCGGGCGTGTCGAAAGCACTTCTGTACCAGCACTTCCCGAGCAAGGAGGAGCTCTTCGCGGCGGTGACGGCGCAGGTCGTCGACACGTACGTCATGCGCCTGCCGGCGATCGTCGACGCGACCCCCGAGCCCCTCGACGCCTGGCGGCAGGCGGTGCGGCTGCTCGTCGAGGTCGTGGAGCAGTCCCCGGAGAGCTGGGCGCTGGTGGCGCGCTACCTGGCCGACCCGGAGCTCGGGGCGGTGCTGCGCGAGATGCGGCAGGGCCTGTACGACGTGCTCGCCGCCTTGCTCGTGGGCTTCTACGCCGGCCCGCCGCTGCCGGCCGCGCAGGTCCGCGTGCTGGCCGAGCAGACCGTGCCGCTCGTGGTCGGGGCGCTGCAGGGATTGCTGTCGTGGTGGCTGGACCATCCCGACGTCCCGCGGGAGACGGTCCAGTCGCGGGCCGTGGAGTTCGGCTGGCTGGGACTGGACCGGATGCGGCATGGGGAGCGCTTGACAGACTGAGTGACCCGTCAGTTACTTAGCCGCATGACCGCACCTGCGCTGTCCCCCCGCTGGCAGGCTCGCGAGGCCGGCGCCGCCCGGCTGCTGGCGACGGCCGCCCGTCACGCGTACGAGCCGGACCGCGACATCGACTGGGACGCGCCTCCCGTGCCCGGGCTGCTGTACGCGCCGGAGCGGCAGTGCTCGCTCTACGGCACCGCGCTGTGGGAGGGCCTCAGCCCGGAGCAGCGCGTCGAGCTCAGCAAGCACGAGGTCGCCAGCATCGCCTGCACCGGCGTCTGGTTCGAGCTGATCCTCATGCAGATGCTGATCCGGCACGCCTACGACCGGGACCTGGCCACCGGGCACGTGCGGTGGACGCTCACCGAGATCGCCGACGAGTGCCGGCACTCGTCGATGTTCGGCCGCATGGTGCAGACGTTCGGCTGCCCGTCCTACGGCCCCCGACCGGCCGTCCGGCTGCTCGGCAAGCTGTGCAAGACGGTGTCCGACAGCGCCCTGACCTTCGGCGGAACGCTGTACGTCGAGGAGCTGCTCGACGGTCTCCAGCGGGCGGCGATGAAGGACGAGTCCGTCCAGCCGCTGGCGCGGGCGGTGTCGAAGGTGCACGTCGTCGAGGAGGCCCGCCACATCCGCTTCGCCCGCGACGAGATCGCCCGCACAGCGGAGCGTCTGGTCGGCTGGCGGCTGTTCCGGGCCCGCCTCGAGCTGGCCCTGGTCGCGTACTTCGCGACTGAGGCGCTGGTCGCGCCGCAGGTGTACGCGTCGGTCGGCCTCGACGTGCCGACCGCGGTGGCGGCGGCCAGGGCGAACCCGCACTGGCGTGACGCCAAGCGTGCGGCCGCGTCGCGGGTGATCCCACTGCTGCAGGAGAACGGCCTCATCGGGGGCCCGACGCGGGAGATCTGGCGCCGGGCCGGCCTGCTCGACTGAGCCGCGCTGGTTAGGCTCCCCTGTTTCGGGGCGGTAGCTCAGCCGGTCAGAGCAGGGGACTCATAATGCGATCTGGACTCCTGACGAGACCTCACCAGACTTCACGTAACTCGTCGAAACCCCTGCATCGCAGGGAGTTTCGCGGAAATGACGTTGACCGACGTGAGCCGCCATTGACCCGGTCTGGCCGCCCCATGTGGCACGTACGTGGCACGGCAATTCCGGCTTGCGTTCGCCCTCGGGGCCGCAGAACGGCTCCCCTCTGTGTCAAGAGGGGCTTGTTGCCAGTGCTCGTCGCAGTGTGGCGTCCCTCCCGGCGGGCCCGGCAAGGGACCGATCCGAAGCGCTTCCTGTTCGCGATCGGGCGGCGTGCCCGCGCCCGTCGTTCACCTGCTTGAAGTGGTCGACGTCGATCATCGCCACCTCCTCCACTGGCGCCAGCCAGGTACGCAGAGCCTCCTCCTGCCGACGGTTCCGCAGCCCGGTGAGCTCGTCGGCGAGCGCGCTGCGCTCCAGCTCCGGTCGCTGCGCGCCCCCAGACATGGAACGGCGCATGTGCTCCGGTAGGTCGTATCGCATCCAGTTCGCGCGCGAAGCGAGAGGTCAGGTTCGGGAGTCGCCGTACCAGTCGACGACGAGCACGGTGGCGTCGTCGCGCACTGCGCCGCCGGTGACGTGCAAGACGGCGCTGGTGAGCGCCTGCACGGTCTCACGGGGGTGTAGGTGCACCAGTGTGCCCAGGAGCTTCTCGATCTCGGCCTCGGATGCGTCGCGCTCGGACATCCCGTCGGTGACGAAGGCGAGCCGGTCGCCGGGCTGGAGCTGGATGCGTTGCACGTCGTACGCCTGGTCAGGTTCCACACCGAGGACGAGCCCAGCGTCGAGGGCAATGTCGGTGACGGTTCCGTTCCGGACCAGCAACGGGTTCATGTGGCCGGCGTTGACTAGCTGCAGGGCGCCAGTCTGCAGGTCGAGGCGCCCGAGCAGGGCTGTGACGAACTGATCGGGGGCGGCGTGCTGTGCGATGTGCGTGCTGGCCTGCTGGGCTTGCTCGGTGAGTCCGAGGCCACGACGCCGGCTGTTCCGCAGGCTGCCAACACCGAGCGTGGCGAGCTGTGCCGCGGCGACACCATGACCCATGGCGTCAGTGATCGACAGGTGCAGCGTGCGGCGCTCGACCATGTAGTCGAAGCTGTCGCCGCCGGCCTCGTCAGCCGGCACGAGCCAGCCGGCCAACGCGAACTGCGGCCCCTCACAGGCGTAGGAGGCGGGCAACAGCCGGCGTTGGATCTCGGCCTCCAGCGACACCACGGTGCTGCGCTGTGCCAGTTCGTACAGATCACTGAACCGGCGGTCGGCGATGACGACGTACGCAAGCGCGTGGCCAGCCGAGCTCAGGTACTCCAGCGCGTACTCGGTGGGCTCCTCGGGGAGGAGCAGTTCGAGGACGCCGACCGCTTCGCCACGCTCGCTGACGGGGATGTGCACCCACGACCCGTCCTCGCCGGGAGTCACGTGGATCCGCTGCGTCGTCAACGCCGCACCAGCGGGGCTGCCGTCGACAGGTACGGAATCGTGGACCGAACGCATCGGCATGGCCATTCCCGCGGTCGGTCTGCGGGTGAGGCGGGCGAGCGAGCGTCCGCTGATGTCGGCGATGAGCATGCTGACCGCTGTGGCGCCGACCCGAACCGCGAGCTCGGCAGCGAGGGCGTCGACGCCCTCGGCGGGCGGCGCTGCCTCGGCGGCATCGAGCAGGGCGCGAAGGTCCATGCGCGGGTCGGGACGTTCGGTGGCTGTCCGCAGCGCCGTTGCCTGCAGCGGCAGCCTCGTCGCAGTTGGGTCAGTCGTCACTGAGCAGACCCCTGCGTACGCCCCCGGGCTTGCAAGGCGCGGTCGGCGAGTACGAGCCGGCCAGCTCGAACCGCCCAGTCCAGGCGCACGAGGCGTTCATCTGCCGCCGGCGGCGCGCTGCAGCCTGCAGAGCTCTCTCGCTGCCGTCGGCCGAGTCCATCCGCCGCGACGACGAGCGCAAGGATCTGAGCATCGGACACGTCAGCGGCTTGCCGCGCAGCGCCCTGCTCAGCGAGCACCGAAGTCTCGGCGGGATCCGGTCCTGTTGCCATGATGCCGCCCGGGAGCGCAGGACAGAAGACTGAGTCTGCCGCTGGACACCGCACATGGTTAGGACGGATACGCGTGAAGGGGCGTATGACACGAACGTACCTCCTCGACGTCGCCTCCCTCGTCAGTCGGCTCTCGACGACTTCTGGCGGTGTGCCTCCGACGGCGATCAGCGGTCACGCAAGATCATGGAGATGCAGGACAACTCCGCAGGAGTGCCGCTGTTGCGCCGTTGGCAGTCCGGGCGTGGGCGCCCCCTGCGCGGCGAGGTCGAACGGCTCCGCGCCCGAGCCCGCAGCTTGGACCATGCGGCCTGCGGGGAAGCCGCCGTGTGCCACGTCATCCCCACCGGCTGAGACCCCTACCGCCGAACGGCCCGCCGGCACGCCCACAGCGCGCAGAGCCGGCAGATGAACACCCCCGGGGTCTCGCCCAGCTCGGCCAGCCGACAACCCTGCTTGCCGCAGCAGCCACAAGTCGCGCCCGGCGAGGACGGCGGCAGCTCGTCCCTTGAAACCACATGTCTCGTGCCGGGTTTGATGGAGGCCATCAAGCCAGGAGAATCAGCGCATGGCGGCACCAAGGAAGCACCCCGACGAGTTGCGTGAACGCGCGACGCGGATGGCGGTCGAGGCGCGTAGGGACCCGTTGACGAAGGTCGGCGCGTTGTCGCGGATCGGCGGGCAGCTGGGCATCAACCCGGAGACGCTCCGGAACTGGGTGACCCAGGCCGAGATCGACGAGGGGCATCGGCCAGGGACCAGCACGACCGACGCGGAACGGATCGCGCAGCTCGAGCGGGACAACAAGGAACTCCGCCGAGCGAACTCGATCTTGCGGTCGGCCTCGGCTTTTTTCGCGGCGGAGCTCGACCGCCCAGCGAAGTGATCGTGAAGTACATCGAGCAGCACAAGGACACCTACGGGGTCGAGCCGATCTGCGCCGCCCTCACCAGCGGGGACCTCAGCATCGCCCC
>JBKJQM010000351.1:0-5855 GCA_046594005.1 Mycobacteriales bacterium | reverse complement strand
GTCGCCACGCGCCTGCAGCAGCCGGGCGGTGGCGGCGCCCATCCCGGAGGCGGCGCCGGTCACGACGTACGTGCTCACCCTCCGAGGGGGTCGCACAGCCGGCACGGCTGCAGGCCGGGGCTGTCGGCGGTGGCGGGCCGCAGGCCGTCGCGACCGGCCACGACGCTGCAGTCCGAGCGGTGCAGCATCGTCCCGCGGGCGGTCACCACCAGGTCGACCGGCGGCGCCTGCTCGGCGCCGGGCAGTCGGGCGTCGAGCGCCTGCTCGAGCAGCGCCTCGAGCCGGGCGAGGCCGGCCGTGAGCTCCTGCCGGTCGGCCCGCGCCTCCCGGACGAGCAGCGTCTGCCAGTACGACCAGTAGACGAAGCCACCGGCGACGACGAGGGCCAGGCCGAGCATGCCGCCGGACACGAGGTAGGGGATCTGCTCGAAGATCAGGACGGTGTGCGAGGCGCCGACCCAGCCGAGCACCACCAGCAGCAGCCCGAGCGGCACGATCACGCTTCCGGCGATCAGCAGGAAGCGGTCGTTGTCACCGGCGGACCGGGCCCGGCTGCGCAGGCTGCCCACCCGGGTGGAGAGGCGGGCGTAACGGCGGTCCCGCTCCCCTGTCCTGCCCTCCGGCACCGGGAAGGCCTCCTGGGCGCTGGTCGCGGTCATCGCTGTCCTCTCAGAGCGCAGGAGGTGTCCGGGGTCTGCTCGAGCAGCCGGTCGGGCAGGCGCCGGAAGCCGGCGGCGAGCAGCCCCGCCCCGACCAGGCCCAGGACGAGCGTGGCCGGGGAGATCCCCTCGGGCAGGTCGAACCGCCGGGCCGAGATCTCGGGCTCGGCGACCTGGGGTGCGGCAGCGGGCGGGACCCCGGCGCCGGAGACGGGAGCGGTCCCGGCGTCCAGCGGTGCCTCCACCGGCAGGTCGCCGGGAGTGCCGGGGGTGCCGGGCACGCCGGCCGTCCCGCCGGTCAGGCCGCCCGGGTCGACGGGCGGGGTGTCGGTGGCAGGCAGGTCCGTGCCGACGAGGTCCAGGCCCTGCGTGGCGGCCAGCGAGACCGTTGCCCCGCCGAGCACGACGGTCATGCTGGTCTCCGGCTGCTGCTGCCAGAAGAAGACCAGGCTGCCGGCGCTGTAGGAGACGTTGCCGCCCTCGATCGTGGTCGTGGGCCGGCTGACGGCGATGGTCATGCCGGCCGCCTTGACCGCGGCGTTGACCGTGTCGCTGGCAGTGGCGCCGAGCGGGGTGCTGGTGCCGGCGACCTGCAGGCCCTTGTCGTCGAAGGTGACCGGCACGCCGGCGATCGTCGCCCCGCTCACGGTGGTCTGGCCCGCGGCCTTGCCCGTGACGCCGTCGGTGGTGGCCTTCGCGCTGGAGGTCACCGACTGGATCTTCACGACGCCGCCGATGTCGAGGTCGGCCACCTTGCTCTGCGCCTCGGCGACCGCCGTCTTGACGCCGGTCAGCGCGACCCGGGTGCGGCTGGTGAGGTCGCCGAAGGTGCCGAGGCCGGGCGCGAGCGCCTGCCCGATCGTGGCTGCCGCGGTGACCTCGTCGTCGGTGGCGGTGGCCGACATGACGGTGCCGGGGGTGTCGGTGTTGGTCACCTTCGGCTCGCCACCGGTGCGCGCCTCGGCGCGGATCGGGCTGTTGAGGGCGCGGGCGCCCTCCGGCACCTGGCCGTTGCCGGCCAGGATGATCGTGCTGCCGAGGTTGCCGGCCAGGGTGCCCGGCCAGACGATCGACGACAGGCCGAAGCCGACGGGACCGTTCGACAGCGTGGACACCGTCTCGGGGATCACGCCCTCGCAACCGGCCGTGGCCGACGGCTGTCCGGCGCAGCGGTTGCCGTCGTCCTCGCGGACCTGCACGACGGGTGCGTTGGCGGCCAGCGCGAACGATCCGAGACCCGAGCCCTTCTCCTCCTCGGCGGCAGCAGCCGTCAGCGCGGGGGCTGCGGCGGCGAGCACCAGAAGGCTGCCGGTGGCGAGCGACACGACGCGTGCGCGGGCGGGCGTCATGCGGCACCTCCGAGGTAGGCCTCGTTGACGAAGTCCGCCACGTCGGCGGGCTGGCCGACCATGGCGATGCGGCCCTGCGTCATCACGGCGGCGTAGTCGGCGACGGCCAGGGCGGTACGGGCGAACTGCTCGACCAGCAGGATGCTGATGCCGTCGGCGGCCAGGCGGCCCACGACGTCGTACAGCTCGGCGACGACCAGCGGCGCGAGGCCCATCGAGATCTCGTCGAGCAGCAGGACGCCGGGATCGGTGATCAGGGAGCGGGACATCGCGAGCATCTGCTGCTCGCCTCCGGACATCGTCCCGGCCAGCTGCGTGCGCCGCTCCCCCAGGCGCGGGAAGCGGCTGTAGGTGCGCTCCTGCACGTCGTCGAAGGACAGCTCGCTGGCGTAGGTGAACAGCCGCAGGTTCTCCACCACGGTGAGGTTCGGGAAGACGCCTCGGCCCTCGGGGATCCGGCACACGCCGGCCTTGGCGAGCGCGTCCGGGGCGGCGCCGTTCACGTGCGTGCCCGCCACGTGCAGGCAGCCCGACCGCACCTTCACCTTGCCGGAGCAGACCTGCAGCGTCGTCGACTTGCCGGCGCCGTTGGGCCCGAGCAGCGCGTAGACCGAGCCGGTCGGGACCTTCAGCGAGACGCCGTGCAGCACCTCGATGCGGCCGTAGCCGGCGACCACGTCCTGGAGCTCCAGGGCGTACGCGGACGGGGCCGTCATGCGGTCTCCTCGAGCTCGGGTGGCGGCTCCTCGGAGCCGAGGTAGGCGGCCTGCACGTGCGGGTCCTCGCGCACCTCGCGCGGGGTCCCGACGCTGATGATGCGACCGAAGTCCAGGACGTGGATGCGGTCGCAGATGCGCATCACGAGGTCGACGTCGTGCTCGACGACCAGCACCGCCATCCCCTCTGCAGCCAGGTCGACGAGCAGGTCGCCGAGGGCGTCGGTCTCGGTGCTGTCCAGGCCGGAGGCCGGCTCGTCGAGCAGCAGCACCCGCGGGCGGGTGGCGAGCGCGCGACCCAGCTCGACCAGGCGGGCGAGCCCGGTGGGCAGGGCGTCGACGCGCTCGTCGGCCACGGCGGTCAGCCCGACCTGGAGCAGCACCTGCTCGGTCACCTCGCGCGGGTCGCGCCTGTCGCCGGACCACGCCTTGCGGAACTCCGCGGCGGCCAGCACGTTGTCGCGCGCCGACAGCGAGCCGAACACCTCGAGGCGCTGGAAGGTGCGGGCCATGCCGAGGCGCGCGCGCTGGTAGGGCGACAGCCCGCTCACGTCCTTGCCGGCGATGCGGATGGTGCCGGACGTCGGCTGCTCCAGGCCGGTGATGACGTTGAACGTCGTGGTCTTGCCGGCGCCGTTCGGGCCGATGAGCCCGGTGACCTGGCCGTGCATCGCGGTGATCGTCGCGTCGCTGACGGCCTTGACGCCGCCGAAGCGCACCGAGACGTCCTCGACCGCGAGCACCGGCGCGCCGTCCGGCGGCGGTCCGTGGTCGACCGGCACCGGCCTACCGCGTAGCGCCAGCAAGGCTCGGCTCCTCTCCGGGCGTGCGGGTGGTCGTCGGACGCGGCGCGTCGGACACCCGTGTCCTGCCGGCGCGCAGGCGCGCACCGAGCGTCGACACCTGGCCGCCGATGCCGTTCGGATCCCGGCCGATGCTGATGGCCGCGAGCCCGGTGAGCAGGTAGGCCGCGGCCGGGAGCTGGGGCAGCAGCTCCTGCAGCTTGGGCGAGGTGGCGACGAAGAACGCGCCGACCAGCGCACCGGTGACGGTGTTGACCCCGCCGATGCGCAGGCTGAGCAGCAGCAGCAGGCTGCCGAGGGCGACGAAGTCGTTGGGGCCGACGGACCCGCGCAACCCGCCGAACAGCGCACCGGACAGGCCGGCGAGGCCGGCCGACACCGCGAAGACCGCGAGCTTGGTGTTGTTGATGTTGAGGCCGAGCGTGGCGCAGGCGGCCGGGCTGTCGTTCAGGGCGGTGAGCTGGCGGCCGTACCGACCGCGCCGCACCGCCAGCACCGCCAGCGCCGAGCCGACGAACGCCACGGCCGACAGCAGGAAGAAGCCGCGGTCCCCGGTCGTGCTGAGCAGCGGCAGGTCGACGCGGGGCACCGACAGGCTGCCGCCCTCGCCCAGCCGGCGCTTGAAGAAGACCTGGTCCATGGCGCTGGCGAAGGCGAAGGTCGCGAGAGCCAGGTAGAGACCACGCAGCCGCAGCGTCGGCAGGGCCACCAGCGCGCCGAAGAACGCGGCGAGCAGGACGGCCGCGACGACGCCGACCAGCGAGCCGCCGTCACCGAAGGTGCCCATGGCGTACGCGCCCAGGCCGACGAAGGTGAGCTGGCACAGCGACACCTGACCGCCGTAACCGGTCAGCAGCACCAGGGACAGCAGCGTGATGCCGAGGGTGAAGGTGCGGCCGCCGATGAGCAGGTTGGCCGGCGACAGCAGGAGCGACAGCAGGACGGCGGCGCCCACCAAACCGGCCGACCAGCCGAGGGCTGCCCGACCCGACGGCACGGTCGGCGCCGACGCCCCGGAGGCAGCGCTGGTCCGCAGGCGGCCCGGCTTGAGGAAGATCAGCACCAGGAAGAGCAGGACCATCGGGATGATCCCCTGGATCTCCGACAGCAGGCCGCTGCCGTAGCCGGTGACGTAGGTGACCGCCAGACCCAGGAACAGCGCGCCGGCCGCGGTCATCGGCAGGCTCTTCAGCCGGCCGATGAGCGCTGCCGCGTAGCCGTTGATGACCAGCAGCGTCAGCGTGAGGATGTCGAGGTTGACCTGCGGCGCGAGCAGGATGCCCGCGAGCGCCGCGAGTGCCGCGCCGATCGCCCAGGACAGCTGCTGGATGCGGGCCGGCGACTGGCCGGACATCGCGATGAGGTCCGGGTCGTCGACGACGCCGCGCATCGCGATGCCGATGCGCGTGCGGGAGAACAGCGTCTTGAGCCCCAGGGCCACCGCGATCGCGACGACCACGACGAGGATCTGGCTGTAGTCCACCGACAGCGACCCCACCTGCACCGAGCTGCCCTCGAAGAACTTGGGCAGCACGCGGGTCTCGGTCGGCTTCCAGATCACGTTGGCCAGTCCGATGAGGAACAGCAGCAGGCCGAGCGTGATGACGATCGACAGGTCGACCGACGCGCCCTGCAGGGGCCGGATGAGCACCCGCTCGACGAGCGCGCCGAACATCGGCGCCAGCACGCCGAGCACCACGACGAGCGCTATCGGCGCCGGCCAGCCCCAGGCCTGGTTCAGCTGCCAGTACGTGAAGGCGCCCATCATCCCGATGGCACCGTGCGCGAAGTTGAAGATGCCCGAGGTCGTGTAGGTGACGACGAGGCCGGTGGCGGTGAGGGCGTAGATGCAGCCGACGACCAGGCCCACCGTCGTGAAGGCCAGGAAGGTGGTCATGCGCGGAAGTAGCCCCCGTCGCACCTGTAGGCGTTGGGCGGCGTGTCGATGCGCACCCACTTGCCGCCCTTCACCTGGTTGAGGACGTAGCAGGTCGGCGGCTGCTTGCCGGCGGGGTTGCCCGGGGAGAGCAGCCCGTCGGCGTCGAACTTCGTGATCTTCTTCAGCTCGGCGAGGACCTTCTCGCGCTTGGCCTGCGGGCCGGCGGCCTTGAGCGCCTGCACGAACAGCTGCGCGGAGGACCAGCCGAACGCCGCGAAGACGTCGCGCTTCTTGCCGGGTGCGACGCGGTTGGTCCAGGTCTGGAAGTCCTTGACGGCCGGGATGGCGGCGGCGTCGTCGGCGTTGAAGAACTGGGCGTACACCTGGTCACCCATGACGCCCTCCGCGTCGGCGCCCGCGCTCTTGAGGAAGCCCTCGTCGTAGGCGAT
>JBKJQM010000329.1:0-3349 GCA_046594005.1 Mycobacteriales bacterium | reverse complement strand
GGGTCGGACTCCCCCGCGTACGCCTCGACCTCGGTCAGGCGCACGGTGACGCCGCCGGCCCGGAGGTGGGCGCCCAGCAGAGCCGGCGCCACCTCCAGGACCGGGCGCGAGAGGTCTAGCGGCTCGCCCACGCGCGCTGCGCGGCCAGGTCGGCGACGACGGCGTCGAGCTGCTCGCGGACGCGTACGGGGGCCGTCCCGCCCTGGCCGTCGCGCGCCGCGATCGCCCCTCGTACGTCCAGCACGGACCGCACGTCCGGCGTCAGGTGCGGCGAGACGTGAGCGAGCTGCTCGTCGCTCACCTCGTGCAGGTCCTTGCCGTTGACGGTGCACCACACGACCAGGTGTCCGACGGCCTCGTGCGCCTCGCGGAAGGCGACGCCGTTCTTCACGAGCAGCTCGGCGACGTCGGTCGCTAGGGCGAACCCGGTCGGCGCCGACGCCTCGAGCACGTCGGCGTGGACCGTCATCGTCGCGACCATGCCGGCCATCGCGGGAAGGACGAGCAGCAGGGTCTCGACGGCGTCGAAGCACGGCTCCTGCGCCTCCTGCATGTCGCGGTCGTACGTGAGGGGCAGGCCCTTCAGCATCGCCAGCTGACCTGTCACGTGCCCGATGAGCCGGCCTGCTTTGCCGCGCGCGAGCTCGGCGATGTCGGGGTTCTTCTTCTGCGGCATGATCGACGACCCCGTCGAGAAGGCGTCGTCGAGCGTGACCCAGCCGAACTCGGTCGAGTTCCAGAGCACCACCTCCTCGCCGAGGCGTGACAGGTGGACACCGAGAAGCGCTGCGGCGAAGAGGAACTCGGCCACGAAGTCGCGGTCGGACACCGCATCCATCGAGTTGGCTGCTGCCGACGCGAAGCCGAGCTCGGCCGCCGTCGACACGGGGTCGACCGAGAGCGACGAGCCGGCGAGCGCGCCGGACCCGAGAGGCGACACGGCAGCCCGGACGTCCCAGTCGCGCAGGCGTTGCACGTCGCGGGAGAACGCCTGCACGTGCGCGAGCAGCTGGTGGGCGAACAGCACCGGCTGCGCGTGCTGCAGGTGGGTCATGCCCGGTGCCGGTGTGTCCAGGTGCTGCTCGGCCTGGTCGACGAGCGCCTGCTCGAGGTCGGCCAGCCGGTCGACCACCAGCCGGGCGTGGTCGCGAAGGTAGAGCCGCAGGTCGGTGGCGACCTGGTCGTTGCGGGACCGGCCGGCCCGGAGCTTTCCGCCGAGCCCACCGAGCTTCTCGAGCAGTCCGCGCTCCAGCGCCGTGTGCACGTCCTCGTCCTCGACCCGAGGCCGGAACGACCCGGCAGCCACCTCCGTACGCAGCTCGTCCAGGGCGGCCAGCATCTTGGCGAGCTCGTCCTCGGCGAGCAGCCCGGCGCGGTGCAGGACGCGCGCGTGGGCCTTGGACGACTGGAGGTCGTACGGCGCGAGGCGCCAGTCGAAGTGGACGCTGACCGACAGCCGGGCCAGGGCCTCGGCCGGGCCGCCCTCGAAACGGCCGCCCCAGAGGGAGGTGCGTTCCTCGGTCATGAGCCGCCGAGCCGCTGGTCCCGCTTGGCCGCGATCTTGCTCGGCATGCCCCAGAGCTCGACGAAGCCCTTGGCCAGGGTCTGGTCGAAGGTGTCGCCGGCGTCGTACGTCGCCAGGTTGAAGTCGTACAGCGACGCGTCGCTGCGCCGGCCGTTCACGGTCGCCGTGCCGTGGTGCAGGACCAGGCGGATCTCGCCGCTGACGTGCTGCTGGGAGGACGCGATGAAGTCGTCGAGCGCCCGCTTGAGCGGGCTGAACCACAGGCCGTCGTAGACGAGCTCGGCCCAGCGCTGCTCGACGCCGCGCTTGTAGCGGGCCAGGTCGCGCTCGACGGTGAGGTTCTCCATCTCCTGGTGGGCGGTGATGAGCACCTGCGCGCCGGGCACCTCGTAGACTTCACGGCTCTTGATGCCGATGAGGCGGTCCTCGACCATGTCCAGCCGGCCGACGCCCTGCGCGCCGGCGCGGGTGTTCAGCTGCTCGATCGCCTGCAGGACGGTCACTCCCACACCGTCGATGGCGGGCGGGACGCGGTCCGTGAACGTGATGACGAGCTCCTCCGGCCCCGACGGGGTGCCGGGTGCCTGGGTGTAGGAGTAGACGTCCTCGATGGGGCCGTTCCAGGGGTCCTCGAGGAAGCCGGTCTCGACCGCTCGACCCCAGACGTTCTGGTCGATGGAGTACGGCGACTTCTTGTTGACGTCGATCGGCAGCCCCTTCTCCTCCGCGAAGGCGATGGCCTTGTCACGGGTCATGCCCGAGTCGCGGACCGGCGCGATGCAGCGCAGCTCGGGGGCCAGCGCGCCGATGCCGACCTCGAAGCGCACCTGGTCGTTGCCCTTGCCGGTGCAGCCGTGGGAGACCGTCGAGGCGCCGTGCTGGCGCGCGGCAGCCACCAGGTGCTTCACGATCAGCGGGCGCGACAGCGCGGAGACCAGCGGGTAGCGCCCCATGTAGAGGGCGTTGGCCTGCAGAGCGGGAAGGCAGTACTCGTCGGCGTACTCGTCGCGAACATCCGCGACGACCGCTTCGACGGCGCCGCAGTCGAGCGCGCGCTGACGGATGACGTCGAGGTCCTCGCCGCCCTGGCCGACATCTGCGGCGACGGCGATGATCTCCGCGCCCGTCTCCTCCGCGATCCAGCCGATGGCCACGGAGGTGTCGAGGCCTCCGCTGTAGGCCAGGACGATCCGGTCCTTGCTCACTGTGCGATCTCCATCTTGTCGGGTCCGAGGGTCCGCCCCTCCGCCAGGCGCAGCAGGCGCTCGGCGAGGGCGGTGGCTTCTGGTGCGGTCCGGCTCGCGCCGGTGCGGCGGGTGACGAGCAGGATCGTGTCGTCACCGGCGACGGTGCCGGCGACGTCGGGCAGGCCGGCGCGGTCGAGCGCGGACCCGAGGAAGTGGGCGCCGCCCGGCGGCGTGCGCAGGACGACGAGATCGCCCGTTGCCTCGGCGGAGACCAGCAGCTCCTCGAGCAGGCGAGCCAGCCGGGCGTCGGTCGCCTCGGCAGTGCCGCCGCGGGGGGCGTTCTCTTCCGGGACGGCGTACGCCATGCCCGCGGCCGTGCGCACCTTGACCGCGCCCAGCTCCTCCAGGTCGCGCGACAGGGTTGCCTGGGTCACCGCGACCCCGGCCTCGGCGAGCAGCCGTCCGAGCAGCGTCTGGCTGGCCACGGGCTGCGATTCCAGCAGCACGGCGATCCGCGCCTGGCGCGCTGCCTTGGTCAGCGGGGCGGTGGTGGTCATGCCTGCTCCAGCAGCCAGACGAGCAGCGCCTTCTGGGCGTGCAGCCGGTTCTCGGCCTCGTCCCACACTGCGGACTGCGG
>JBKJQM010000192.1:0-7653 GCA_046594005.1 Mycobacteriales bacterium | reverse complement strand
GAGCTCGAGCTTGCGACGCGCACCGGCCAGTGCCAGGTCCGCCGCGACGGCCCGCCACTCCGACGGCTCACCGATCCACGCCCGCAAGGACAGCGCCCGCTTCAGCACCACGTGGGCGTCGTGCTCCCACGTGTAGCCGATCCCGCCCAGCACCTGCAGGGCGTCCTTGGCGTTGTCGACGGCAGCGGCGACGGACACGGCGACGGACACGGCAGCGGCGAGATCAGCGGCGTCGGAGGTCGGCTCGTCGAGGCTGCGGGCGGCGTCCCAGGCCGTGGCGCGGGCCTGCTCGGCGCGTACCAGCATGTCGGCGCACTTGTGCTTGATGCCCTGGAAGGCGCCGATCGGCCGGCCGAACTGCTCGCGGGTCTTGGCGTAGGCCACTGCGGTGTCGAGGGCCCAGCCGGCGAGCCCGGCGGCCTCCGCCGCGACGACGACCCCGGTCAGCGAGCGCACAGCGTCCTGCGTGAGTCCGCCCAGCACGCGGGACGACGGGACGGCCAGCGCGTCGAGCACCACCTGCGCGGGACGGCGCGTCGCGTCCAGGCCCTGCAGCGGCGCGACGTCGACCTGCGCGGCGTCGACGACGAACCACGTCTGCCCAGCGGGACCGGTGGCACCCAGGACCAGCACGTCCGCGAGCGCCGCGCCCATGACGGGGCGCACGGTGCCGGTGACGGTCACGCCGTCATCGGTGAGCTCGGCCCGCAGGTCGCCGCAGGTCAGCGCGACCGCGCCGGTCAGCGAGCCGTCAGCCAGGCCGGGGAGCAGCTCCTTGGCCGCCGTGCCCTCGGTACGGGTCAGCAGCAGGCTGGCCAGTGCCGTCGGCAGAGACGGCCCGTGGGCGAGCGCCCGACCCAGCTCCTCCACCGCCACGGCGAGCTCCACGCCGCCGGCACCGGCGCCGCCGGACTCCTCCGGCACGTGCAGTCCGAGCAGCCCCTGGTCGGCCAGCCCGGACCACCAGGTGGGTCGCTGCTCCGGCCCCTCGAGCGCCTCGCGTGCGGACGCGCGAAGGCCGGCCCGCTCGGCCCACCCCCGCACCGCGTCCGCCAGCGCGTCGTGGTCCTCGCTCACACCGATGGCCATGCCGACCGCCTTCTGCCTGGAGAGTTCCGGCATACTAGAACGCGTTCTTGTTCTTGCGCATCTCCCGTGCCTGTGGTGAGGCATGTCTCGGCGAGATCGAGGTAGAACCGGTGCTACTTTCCAGTCCATCCAGTGGCCAGTCGAGAGGCGAGGCACCATGGCGGTGACCGGCACGACGACCGTGGGCTCCGCCGACGTCGAGACCGCAGCACAGCGCGACCGCCGCAGCCGCATCGTGCAGGCCGCGCTCGCCCTCGCGAGCCGCGGAGGCTACGACGACGTGCAGATGCGTGAGGTCGCCGAGCGCTCCGGCGTCGCGCTCGGCACGCTCTACCGGTACTTCCCGTCGAAGGTCCACCTGCTCGTCAACGCCATGGGTCACGAGCTCGAGCGGATGAGCACCCGGCTCCAGCGACGGTCCATCCCGGGTGACACCCCGAGCGAGCGCGTCGAGTGGGTGCTGGAGCGAGCGACGCGGTCGCTGCAGAAGGACCCCAACCTCACCGAGGCCATGATCCGCGCCATGATGGCCGCCGACACCAGCGTTGCCGTCGAAGTCGCCTCCGTGCGCGCCACCATGGCCGGCATGATCATCGAGGCGATCCGCGGCGACGGCGAGCCGGGCGCGGACGACGCGCAGTACGCCGGCGTGCTGCAGGACGTGTGGTTCGCCCGCCAGATCGCCTGGCTGGGCGGGCGCATCTCCAGCGCCGACGTGTGGCTGGACATCGAGCGCGCGATCCGGCTCATCCTGCGCGACCACTCCTAGCGTTCGCGACGAAGGGGCCCTGCCGACCGGCAGGGCCCCTCGACGTGAGCCGGCTAGTTGGGGAAGCCGGCCTCGGCCTTCTTGGTCTTGGTGTTGTAGATCGGGTCCTTGCAGCGGTTCTGGCCAACGCCGTTCGGCTCGACCCGCACGAACTTCCCGCCCTTCACCTGGATCACCTTGGTGCAGCTGGCCAGCTTGCGGCCGCCGACGTCCTGACCCGGGAACAGCCCGTTGCCGGTGTAGTTGCGCACGCCCGGCATCTCCGCCAGCAGCGCCTTGCGGGTCGGCTTCGGACCGATCTTCTTCATCTTCTCGACGAACAGCGCAGCCGACGCCCAGGCGAACTGGCCGATGCCGGTCGGGGTCGCACCGGGCTTCACCTGGTTCAGCCACTGGGCGTAGAGCGTGAGCTCGGGGTTGCCGCTGATCTCCTCGTTGAGCGACGGCACGACCGTGACGTAGGTGTTCTCCGCCGCAGAGCCCGCCTGCTTGATGAAGTTGGGCGTGTACGCCGTCACGGTCGGCTGGAAGACCTGCGGCTTGTAGTTCTGCCGCTGGAACTCCTGCGCCAGCGCAGCTGCCTGCTGGTAGGCGCCCACGAACGTGACGTACTGCGCGCCCTTGCTCTTGAGCTGCTGCACCACCGGCCCGTAGTTGGTCTCGGTGATGCCGATCGCCGGCTCGTAGACGAAGTTGTAGCCGAGCAGCGCTGTCGCTCCTTCCGCATCCTCCTTCTCCAGCTGCCGGGTGACCTCGCCGTCGATGTAGATGTACGCGGCCTTCTTGATGGCCTCCGGGAACCGGTCTTTGGCCCAGCCGAACACACCCATGCTGCGCGACCCCCCGGTGCCGGCCGCGTTGATCGGATAGGCGTTGGGGACGGACTTCATCGGGTTGGTCGTCGACAGCCCGCGCAGGTCGGGGATGCCGCAGTCGCGGATGACCGGCGCACCGCCCTGGTCGAAGGCCGACACCGAGCCGACGCCGGCGAACGACTGGTCGCACGCCTGGATGCTGGCGCTGCGGTTGGCCCCGGCGTCGAGACGGGAGTCCAGCGCCAGCAGCTTGAGCTTGCGCCCGTAGATGGTCTTCTCGCGGGCGTTGAAGTACGCGACGTAGGCCTTGACCGCGAGCTGCGCGTCCTCGAACAGCCCCGGCACGGCGCCGCTGATGTCGCTGACGTTGCTGATGGTGATCGCGTCGCTGGTGATGCCCTTGTCGGTCGAGCCGCCGTTGCCTCCGGCAGGCGCGTTGCGCGTGTCGGCGCCTGCCGTGCCCGGCTTGGCGGCAGTGGCCTTGGTGCCGGCCGTTCCCTTGGTGCCGGCCGTTCCGGCAGTTCCGGCGGTGCCGCCGGACGGTCCCGCGGCGACGGGTCCACCGACGGCAGCCGGGTCGGCGCCCGGGGCCGCGGCCTCACCGGGAGCGGGAGCGTCGCCCTCAGCGGCGACCGGGTCGGTGCCGGTGACCTGCGCGCCGCTGCCCGCACCGCCCGACCCGGCCCGCAGCGCGTCGGTGCGCTGCGCCGGGGTGAGGCGGGCGCCGCAGGCGGTGGACAGCAGGGCCGTGCCGAGCAGTACGGCGACGAACGGGTGGGGAGTCCTCATGTGGGCCTTCCGGGCAGGGAGGAGGGAGCAGGACGCGGGCACCGGGCGGCTAGGCGCGGGTGCGGGGCACGGCGGCGTACGGGTCGCACAGCCGGCAGGCGGACAGGCCCTCAGCCTCGGCACTGCCGACGGCGTGCAGGTCCTCGCGGTTCGCCACGACCGTGCAGTCGGGGCGGTGCAGCATCGAGCCGCGGGCGGTGGCCACCAGGTCCTTGGCCCCGTTCGAGCTGCCGTTGCGGCCGGCCCCGGACCCGGTGGCGGATCCGCGCCGGACCCGCTGCGCGGGCGCGACCACCTCCGTCGGCGCGGGGGCCACCGCCGCCATGGCGGCGGGCAGGCCGGCGAGCTCCTCGCGCACCGCCTGCAGCACCTCCAGCAGCTGCTCGGAGGTCTCGCGCTGCTCACGGGCGCTGCGCGCCACCCACGACCCGAAGAAGAGGAAGCCCCCGGTGAGGACGAGGCCCAGGCCGAGCAGCCCGCCGCTGACGAGGTACGGGACCTGCTCGAACAGGTACGGCGTGCGGGCCGCGCCGTACCAGCCGAGGAAGACCATCACCAGGCCCAGTGGCAGCGCCACCGAGCCCGCCAGCACCATCGCCCTGGGCACGTCACCGGAGCCCCTTCCGAGGCGTGGGCGCGGGAGTGCCGCCGCGAAGGCATCGAGCCGGCTCGCGGGAGCGGCGGTGGAAGTCGTCACGGTCGTACCTCCAGTGCAGGGGCCCCCGAGCGGAGGTCGGGCAGGTCATCGGGTGCGCCGAGGCTGCAGCCCCGGACCGCGGTGGCGACGCCGCCGAGGGCCGCGCCGGACAGGCCGAGCAGTCCGCGGGCGCCGCCTGCGGCGATGAGCAGGCCGGTCACGAGGACCAGCGGCGCCAGGCCGTGGAAGGGGTCACCGCGGTCGGACCCGGCGGCCAGGACCGGTGGCAGGGCGTCCGCGCCGGGCGCGGACCCGCTCCCGGCAGCCAGGGGACCGCCGGCGAGCAGCGGCGTCGTGCCGGGCAAGGAGACGCCCGGCAGCCCCGGGATGGCGGGGGTGCCGGCAGTGCCGCCGGTGAGGCCGTCGGTCAGGGGCCCGTCGAGCGCCGGGAGGCCGGCGTCGTCGAAGGCGATGGGCAAGGTGGCCGAGGCGGTCGCCTCCGCCTGCCCGAGGATGAAGGTGATCTTGGGCGTGGCCGACAGCGTGTAGAAGAGCAGGCCCTGCGGCTGCAGGGGTGCGCCAGGCACCTCAGGCACTCCGGCGAAGACGCCGGCCAGCGCGTCGTTCAACCCGGGGACCATGTCGATCGTCGTGCGCAGCAGCACCGTGTCGACGGTGATGCGCAAGCCGCGCGCGACCCGCGTCGCCGTCGCGCCCTTGTCGGTGACGGTCTGGCCCACGGGGTCGATGGTGATGCCCAGGGTCGTGAGCAGCTCCGCCGCCGGGGCGATGTCGGGGAACGGGGTGCTCGGGCCGCCCGCGGGCCGCACGCCCTTATCGTCGACGACGAAGCCCTGCCCGGCCACGGTCAGCCCTGAGACGACCGTGGAGCCGGTGGAGGCGCCCTTGACGGCATCGCTGCGCGCCTCCAGCGTCGTCACGACAGAGCCGACCTCGATGAGCCCGAGCAACGACACGTCGGACACCCTCGAGACCGCCTTGGAGACGGTGACGTCCTTGACCGCGTCCTTGCTCTTGGCGTCCGCCGCCGTCGTCGCGGACGACGTCGAGGACGCGTTGCCGACCGACAGGACGTCCTCACCCGCCTCCTGGGGTGAGCGCGTGGCGGCGGTCGCCGACACGTCGAGGCCGAGCGCCTTGCTGTCCATGGAGGCGACACCGAGGTCGTTCGACGCTGTCGGCTCCCCGCCGGGGAAGGACGCGAAGGCCTGGAGCGGGTACTCCGGCGCGCCCGGGGCCGCCTGGGCCAGTCCGCGGCCCAGCAGGTTGCCCGGCCACAGCGAGCTGGCGATGGCACGCCCGGTGGGACCGGTCTCCAGGTTGGCGAAGGTGTAGGCGGGATCGGCCTCGAGGATGGCTGCGCCCGGATCGCGCGGGATCGGGATGCTCGGGTCGTCGAGCAGGACCTTGAACGGCGCGGCGCTGGACTCGGCGACGAAGCCCCCGAGGTCGGTCGACGTGCGCACCTCGGCAGCGTCGACCGGTCCGCCCAGCACCGGGACGCTCAGCGCGATCGCGAGGCCGGTGACCGTGGCGGTCCACCGGCTGCGGTTGCTGGTCATGCGGCACCTCCCAGGTAGGCCGCGGAGAGCTCGGCCTCGACGTCGGCGGGCTCCCCCACCGCGGTGACGCGACCGCCGACCATGATCACGGCGTACTGCGCCACGGCGAGGGCGCGGCGCGCGAACTGCTCCACCACCAGCACCGAGACGCCGGTGGCGGCGATGTCGCGGACGAGGTCGTACAGCTGCTCGACGATGAGCGGCGCCAGGCCCATGGACAGCTCGTCGAGCATGAGCAGCGCCGGGTCGGTCGACAGCGCGCGCGCCATGGCGAGCATCTGCTGCTCGCCACCGGACAGGCGCCCGGCCATCTGGCCACGGCGCTCCTTCAGCCGCGGGAACTGCTCGAACGTGCGCTCGCGCACGTCCTTCTCGGACGTCGTCGCCGTGTAGGCGAACAGCCGGATGTTCTCGTCCACGGTGAGGTTCGGGAAGACGCCCCGACCCTCCGGGACGGTGCACAGCCCCGCGCGGGCGAGCCGGTCCGGGTCCGCGCCGTTGAGGTGGTGGCCGGACAGGTGGACGTGGCCGGCGGTGGGCTGCATCTGCCCGCTGGCGACGCGCAGGGTGGTCGTCTTGCCCGCACCGTTGGGGCCGAGCAGGGCGACGACCGTGCCGCGCGGGACGACGAGGTCGACGCCGTGCAGCACCTCGATGCGGCCGTACGACGCCGAGATGCCGACGAGCTCGAGGGCGGGGACCTCCGCGTCCGTCGTGCTCTGCGGGACGTCGGTCTCGATGCTCATGCCATGGCCCCTTCCAGGTCGTCGGCCTCGACCGGGGCGGCGGAGTCGTCGGTGCCGAGGTAGGCGTCCTGCACCCGGGGGTCGGCGGCGATGTCGGCCGGCGGACCGGACGCGATGACCTGGCCGAAGTCCAGGACGTGGATGGTCGAGCAGAGGTTCATGACCAGCTCGACGTCGTGCTCGACGATGAGCACCGAACAGCCGTCCTCCTCGGCGAGCGAGCGCACGAGGACCTCGAAGTCCTTGGTCTCCTCCTCGGACAGCCCGGAGGACGGCTCGTCCAGCAGCAGCAGCTTCGGGTCGCACGCGAGGGCGCGCGCCAGCTCGGTCAGGCGGGCGATGCCGGTCGGCACCGCGTCGGCCGGCACGTCGGCGAACTCGCCCAGCCCCACCCGCTCCAGCAGCGTCGCACGCACGGCGGTCGGGTCGGCGATGCCACGCATCTCCGCAGCCACCCGGATGTTGTCGCCCACGGTGAGCGAGCCGAAGACCTCGAGCCGCTGGAACGTGCGGCCGATGCCCATCTGCGCGCGTCGGCGGGGGGCGATGTCCGTGACGTCCTTGCCGTCGAAGCGCACGCGCCCGGCCGTGGGCTCCTGCAGCCCGGTGATGACGTTGAACAACGTCGTCTTGCCGGCGCCGTTCGGGCCCATCAGGCCCACGATGCGGCCGGCGTCGACGGCGAAGGTCGCCTCGGCCACGGCCACGACGCCGCCGAAGCGGACGCCGACGCTGTCAACCTCGAGGAGCGCCAACGCGAACACCTCCCGACACGGCGAGGGGGGCGTCCGGCACGGTCGCCTCGGGCACCGGCAGCGGGTCCGGCCGGACCACGCCCACCGGCGACGGCGGTGGTGCCGCTCGGTTCCGCAGTCGTCCCGGGAGCCGGAACAGCAGCTGGGCGACGCCGTTGGGGTTGCCGCCGAGCCCGAGCACCGCGAGCAGGAGCAGGACGTAGATGCCGCCGGCGAGCTCGGGCACCTTCTCCAGCAGCACCGGCAGCAGGCCGTAGGCCAGGCCCCCGATGAGCACGCCGGTGACCGTGGTGACGCCGCCGACGACGGCGAACAGCAGCAGCGGCAGGCTCTGGAAGAAGAAGAAGTCAGCAGTGCTGATCGACACGCGCATGCCGGTGTAGAAGACGCCCGCAACGCCCGCGAGGCCGGCGCTGACGGCGAACACCGCGACGCGCACCGCCCGGGTGTTGTAGCCGAGCGTGGCGCAG